>CAYGLH010000036.1:0-498 GCA_964350535.1 uncultured Ilumatobacteraceae bacterium | reverse complement strand
CGAGGATCCGGCTCGCCATCCGGTCGGGGTGGAACTGCTCGAACTCGTTGATCCGCTCACCGGTGGAGGCGAAGGCGATCGGCCGACCGATGACCTCCTTCACCGAGAGCGCGGCGCCGCCGCGGGCGTCACCGTCGAGCTTGGACATGATCACGCCGTCGATCGCCAGCGTCTCGTGGAACGCCTCGGCGGTCTGCACGGCGTCCTGACCGGTCATCGCGTCGATGACGAGGAACGTGTAGTCGGGGCGGACCGCCTGGGAGATCTGGCGGACCTGCTCCATCATCTCGGCGTCGATCGACAGGCGACCGGCGGTGTCGACGATGACGACATCGCGGCCGAGGCGGCGGGCCTCCTCGACGCCCTGGGCAGCAGTGGTGACCGGGTCGGACGGGTCGGAGTACACCGGCACGTCGATCTGGCCACCGAGCGTGCGCAGCTGCTCGACAGCGGCGGGGCGCTGGAGGTCGGCGCCGACCAGCAGTGGTTGGCGGCCCT
>CAYGLH010000035.1:16022-17934 GCA_964350535.1 uncultured Ilumatobacteraceae bacterium | reverse complement strand
GATCACGCCAAGCCGGCACGCCCAGATCGCGCCCCCGTCACCCTCGGGCGCCGCTCCGGCTGAGGCCCGACCGGTCTCGGCGGACGACCGGCGGGTGCCGGCCCGCGTGCCGACCGAGATCGCTCAGCTGAGGACGTCGGGCAGGGTGCACGTGACGAGGTCGAGGCGCTGCACGGCCCGGGTCATCGCCACGTAGAGCAGGCGTGCGCCGCGCGCCGTCGCACCGGCGTCGCCGCCCTCCGAGAGGATCTCGTCGGGTGCGACGACCACCACCCCGTCGAACTCCAACCCCTTCACCGCCTCGGGCGAGAACAGCGGCACCTCGTCGCGGTCGAGCTCGTGGAGATGATCGGCCACCCGCAGCGCGAGCTCGGCCAGCGCGGCACGCAGCGACTCGTGGAGCCGTTCGGGTGCCACCACACCGGTGAGTCGATGGTGCGACTTCACCACCTGCACCACCTCGGCGGCCATTGTGGGCAACCCCTGGGTCACGGCGACGTGCACCTCCGGCGGCGTGCCGACCCGGCGAACGCTGGTGCTCGGCTCGGCGTCGACGCCGGTCGAGGGCAGCAGCCGGTTGGCGACGGCGAGGATCGGTTGCGGCACCCGGTAGCCCACCGTCAGTCCGGCGACAGAGGACCGTCGACGCGGCGAACCTGTCACACCGGGGTCTGACACCTTTGTGACAGGTTGGGTGAGGTGGGCGAACACGTCGGTCCAGCGCTCCTGCCCGGCGGGGGTGGTCGACTGGGCGACGTCGCCGACGAGGGTCAAGGAGCTGGTCGCGGCGCGCCGGCCGATGACCCGGAGCGCGACCGCCGAGTGGTCCTGCGCCTCGTCGACGATCACGTGCCCATAGGTGAACGGCGTGCCGTTGAGGATCGTGTTCGCCTCGTCGACGAGCAACTGGTCGGCGGCGGTCCAGACCCGTCGGCGGCCGGAGGGCCCCGGCAGGAGCCGGTCGACGAGGCGCACGGGCTTCTGCGTCGGCCACGCCTTGGTGATCGCCTGCTTCAACGCCGTCGCCTTCGACCAGGCATCGTCGGAACCGGTGCGCCGGAGCAGCTCACGCCGGGCCTGGGCCCGTACCCGCTCGCGCCGCTCGTTGACCGGACTCGTGCCCTCGATCGCGGTCGCCAACCACTCCGCCACCAGGTCGCGTGGGAAGACGTGGACCCGTGCCCCGATCGGGACACGGACATCCTCGTCCGGCGGTCTGATCGCCGCCAGCGCCGCCGTCTCGAGGTCCGCCAGGCGCTCGGCGCTGCCCTTCCATCGGGCGAGGTCGGGCTCGTCGCGCCCGCGCACCTCGACGCGCGGCAGACAGAGCTCGGCGACGGTGCTCTGACGGACGCTGCGCTCGCCGAGCGAGGGCAGCACGTTGCCGATGTAGTCGAGGAACGCCTGGTTCGGACCGACGACCAACACGCCGTCGCGACCGAGCCGCTGCCGGTGCTCGAAGAGCAGATAGGCGGCCCGGTGCAACGCGACGGCCGTCTTGCCCGTACCCGGTCCGCCCTGCACGATCAGGATCTGGTCGAGCGGGGCGCGGATGATCTCGTCCTGCTCGCCCTGGATCGTCGCGACGATCTCGCGCATCTCGCCCGAGCGTTCCGCGCCGATCTCGGCGAGCACCGGGTCGGGGATCCCGCCGGCGACCTCGCCTTCGTCGGGATCGTCCAAGTGCTCGTCGAGATAGGCGATGATCTCGCCGTCGTCGAGGCTGAACCGCCGGCGGAAGTCGACCCCCAACGGGTCGACCGCGGTCGCCCGGTAGAACGGCGCCGCCACCGGCGCCCGCCAGTCGATCACCACCGGCTCGTGGCGATCGTCCTCGATGTGGCGTCGGCCGATGTACCAGCGGTCGGTGCGGTCGTCGATCCGCCCGAAGAAGTCGCCGGCGCCCGGGCCG
>CAYGLH010000035.1:2097-16012 GCA_964350535.1 uncultured Ilumatobacteraceae bacterium | reverse complement strand
GAAGACCGGCCGCCTGACCAAGGCCTTCTCTTACTTCGTCGAGGGCATCGGCGACCGTGACCTCGATGTACTCCTTGGTGATCTCGTCCGCGGCGCCATCCGGGTCGACCGCCGACAGGCGCTCGACCATGCGGTCGCGGCAGGCGCGGGCGAACGCCAGCTGGGCACGCTCCGCGTCGAGGTCGGGGAAGAGGTCTGCCGCCATAGGGGGTCGGAGACGATAACGGGCGGGGGCGGTGCCGGGCGAGCCGGTTTCGACGACCCGGCGAAGTGGGTGGTCTGACCGAATCGTGGCAGGATCGTACGAAGTGCTCGCGCTGATCCTTCTCGCCTACGTGCTCGGGACCTTCCCGAGCGCGATCCTCGTCGCCCGGGCCAACGGCATCGACATCCACGCCGTGGGGTCGGGCAACCCCGGCGCCTCGAACGTGACGCGGGCGCTGGGATGGCGCAAGGGCGTCTGGGTCTATGTCCTCGACGCCCTGAAGGGGGCGGTGGCGACGATCATCCCGCTCGTCGTCGACGGTCGGCCACTCGCCTACTGGTGCGGTGCGGCGGCGATCGTCGGGCACATGTTCCCGGTCTTCCGCCGCTTCCGCGGCGGCAAGGGGGTGGCGACGGGATCCGGCGTGCTCGTCGTGCTGTTCCCGCTGGTCGCGGCGGCCTCGGTGGCGGTGTGGTGGATCGTCACGAAGCTCACCGGCAAGGCCGCCATCGGCTCGATCATCGCCGTGATCCTCGTCCCGATCGGACTCGCGGTCGTCGGGGCCGAACCGTGGGAGTTCGTGGCCGTGGCACTCCTGTGCGGGCTGATCCTCGTCAAGCACCTGGACAACGTGACCCGCATGCTCCGACGCGAAGAGCACTCGCTCAGCCAGAATTGAGCCTCGCATGAAGTTGCTCGAACCGATCGATCTGGGACCGCGCACCGCCCCCAACCGGGTGCTGTTCGGGCCGCACGTCACCAACCTCGGCGACGACGACCGGCGACTCACCGAGCGTCACGTCGCCTACTACGCCCGACGTGCCCGCGGTGGCTGCGGGACGATCGTGGTGGAGGGCGCGTCCGTGCACGACTCCGACTGGCCCTACGAGCGGGCGCCGCTCGCATCGCGCTGCGCCGACGGCTGGAGCTCGATCGTCGAGGCCTGCCGACCGCACGGGGCACTCGTGCTCGCCTCGCTCGACCACGCCGGCGGCCAGGGATCGACCGCCTACAGCCAACGTCCGCTGTGGGCACCGTCGCGGGTGCCCGAGGTGGCCACCCGCGAGACACCGAAGTGGATGGAGGCCGACGACATCGGCGAGGTCGTCGCCGGCTTCGGCGCGGCGGCCGCCGCCGCGGTCGATGCGGGCTGTGACGGGGTCGAGATCAACGCTGGCCAACACAGCCTCGTGCGCCAGTTCCTGTCCGGCCTGACCAACCACCGCGACGACGAGTGGGGGCAGGATCGGGTGCGGTTCGCCGACGACGTCGTCACCGCGGTCCGGCGCGCGATCGGCGCCGATCACGTGCTCGGGCTCCGGCTCTCGTGCGACGAGTTGGCGCCGTGGGCCGGCCTGACACCGGACATGATCCCCGACATCGCCGGCAGGCTCGTCGAGGCCGGCGTCGACCACGTGGTCGTCGTCCGCGGATCGATCTTCTCGCTGTCGATGACGCGACCGACGTTCCATCACGGAACGGGGGTCAACGTCGAGCTCTGCCGGGGCGTGCACGACACGCTCGACGTCCCCGTCGTGCTGCAGGGATCCGTCGTCGACCCGGGTCAGGCCGAGTGGGCGCTCGGCGGTGGCGACGACCCGGCGCTGTGCGACGCCGTCGAGATGACCCGCGCCCAGATCGCCGACCCCGACCTCGTGGCGCGAGTGCGCGAGGGCGACGCCGCCGGCATCCGCCCCTGCACGCTCTGCAACCAGACGTGCCAGGTGCGCGATGCGCGCAACCCGATCGTCACCTGCGTCGGGGAGCCGAGCAGCGGGTACGAGACCCACGACCCCGACTGGTACCACCCGGCGCGCGACGTGCGCGACGTCGTCGTGGTCGGCGCCGGACCGGCCGGGATGGAGACCGCCCGCGTCGCGGCACGTCGTGGTCACGAGGTCCGGATCGTCGAGCGCGACGATCGGCTCGGCGGGCTCGCCGCGGTCGCCGGCCCGCATCGGCCGCTGACCGAGTGGTTCGCCCGCGAGCTCGACCGGCTCGGGGTCCGACTCGATCTCGGGGCCGCGTTCGACGCCGACACGGTGGACCCCGCCGAGGTCGTCGTCCAGTGCACCGGCTCCGTCCAGGGCGACGCGCCGTTCACCGTCGACGACGACGCCGTCCCGCTGGTCGACATCGCCGCCATCCGTCGCGGTACGGCGACGGTCCCCGACGGAACCGTCGCCCTCTTCGACCCCATCGGCGGCCCGATCGCGATCGCCCTCGCCGAAGAGCTCGGGGGGCGCGCCGTGCTCGTCGTCCGCGACAACATCCCCGGCGAACAACTGGCGCGCAGCGGCGACCTCGCCGACGCGTCGGTGCGCCTCCAGCAGCAGGGCGTGCGCATCGAGCGGCGGACCATCGTCCGGTCGGCCACCGCCGACGGCCTGGTGGTCGAGGATCGCTTCAGCGGCGAGCAGCGCACGATCGTCTGCGACGCCGTGGTCGACTGCGGGTTCCGCCTCCCGACCGAGCCGATGGAAGCTGCCCGGCACCGGGCCGGCGACGCCGTCGCCCCGCGCACCGTCCACGAGGCGATCCTCGAGGGCCGCCGCATCGGCCACGCGATCTAGCGCGATCTCCGGTCCGCTTCCACGGGTCCGCGAACGCCGTGACACACTCCGCTCCATGAGCGACAACGACCTCTTCGACCTGTCCGGCCGCGTAGCGATCGTCACCGGAGGCTCGCGCGGGTTGGGCAAGGAGATGGTGCTGGCGTTCGCCGAGCGCGGCGCGGACGTCGTCATCGCCAGTCGCAAGCTCGAGAACTGCGAGGTGCTGGCGCGCGAGGTGGAGGCACTCGGCCGTCGAGCGCTGCCGCTCGCCTACCACGCCGGCAGCTGGGACGACGCCGACCGGTTGTACGAGACCGTCTACGAGCAGTTCGGTCGGGTCGACGTGCTGGTCAACAACGCCGGGATGTCGCCGCTCTACGACAGCGTCGACTCGATCACCGAATCGTTGTACGACAAGGTGATGGACGTCAACCTGAAGGGACCGTTCCGGCTGTCGGCGCTCGTCGGCACCCGCATGGGAGGCCCCGACCACGGTGGCAGCGACGGTGGCTCGATCATCTTCGTCTCGTCGATCGCCTCGCGGCGCCCCTCGCCCAACGAGCTGGTGTACGGCGCCGCCAAGGCCGGCCTGAACAACCTCACCCACGGGCTCTCGCGAACGCTCGGGCCGAAGGTGCGGGTGAACTGCATCGTCCCCGGTCCGTTCCTCACCGACATCTCCAAGGCCTGGGACCTCGAGGCGTTCAACAAGAACGCCGCCAACGCGTTCGCGCTCGGACGAGGAGGCGAGCCCCACGAGATCGTGGGCGCGGCCCTCTACCTCGCCAGCGACGCGTCGTCGTACACCACCGGGGCGCTCATCGACATCGACGGCGGACCGCGGTAACCCGGTCAGCGCAGCGAGCGGCGGACGCCGGAACGAACCGCCTGGGCGGCGCGACGCCACCAGCTGAGCGGCGTGCGTTCCGGCGTGTCGGGAGCGTCGACCACCCGCTCGACCGACCACGGGTGACGAATGGTCGGCGCGGCGTGCTTCGGCACGCTGACCACGTCGACGGCTCGGACGTTGCCTGCCAGCCCGGCGGCCCCGAGCGCCGCCCCGAGCGCGACGCACACGCGGTGCGCAGCGCGCAGGTCGTGGGGCGGGAAGTCGGGGTAGGTGCGTTCGACGAGCCGCAACGCTGGGCCCGGCGGCGACGACCCGCCGAGGTCGAGCGCGGTCGACACCACGTCGGTGACCGTGGCGAACAGCGCCGACTGCGCCTGCATCGTGCCGAGCTCCTCGAACCGGGCGTTGCGCGGCGCGGCCCCCGTCTCGAGTGCCGGATAGTCGCCCGTCGACACCCGCAGCGACGCCGCGGCGTACGGGGCGCCCCGGTCGTACACCGCGACCCACGACTCCGCCGCGCTCGCCGCATGACGGGCGACGTCGACCGCGGGCGGGAGCACGCGCCCCAGCGACGTGGGCGCGGGCTCGACCTCGACCTCAGCCAGCCCGGCGAGCTCGGCCAGCCCTTGCAATCGCCAACCGGTGCGATGGCCCCACCGCAGCGCCAGCATCCAGCGATGCGCGTCGCCCTCGATCAGCATCGTCGAGCTGATGCCGTGGGCCTCGTCGAGATCGTGGCGGATGGCGTTCAGCTCGGGCCCGCCACGACCGGTGACATCGATCCGCTGCAGCGTGGCCCCGCCCGGGAACCACGCGATGTGCGTCCGTTCGGCGGATGCCCGAAGTCGGTCCCGGGCGACGACGAACGCCTCCCGGACGTGGTCGTCGTCGTCGAACCGGTCGATCGGCACCTCGCAGACGTCGACGACCTGCCCGGGACGATCATGGTCGAGGCGGACCCCCCGCACGAGATCGCGGGTGACCTCGAGACCGACGCCGTCACCGCGCCGCACGACCATCAGCGGATCCCCGCTTCGGGGGTGGCACCGAGGCCGCGCCCGACCCCGACGTCGGCCACATCGGGATGTTCGACCGAGGCGAAGAGCACGTGCTCGATCGCCCCGTCGACGACCACCAATCCGGTCCGCGGTGCGAACCGGTGCGCGTCGAGGTCGAGTTCGGCATCGACGATCTCCACATCACCCGGCGCGGGCCCGATCAACGCCGCGTTGCCGACCGGCTGGAGCGGCCGCGTCCAGTGGCTCGGCGACCGCAGCTCGTGGGCGGGCGCCGCCACGACGAGCATCAGATCGCCCGCGACGAGCGACGCCAGGCGGTCGAAGCTCGGTCCGGCGAGTCGATCGGCGTCGTCGACCAGCACCAGGCGCGGCCCGGACGCGTCGGCGATCCGCCCGACCCAGTCGGCAACGGCGGCCGGCGTGTCGGGCCGATCGGTGACGGCGTCGGTGGCCATGAGCGGGCCGCCTCGCGGGCCGACGGCGAACACCGGCATCGAGGGGTCGACGCGCCGCGCCGCCTCGGCGATGGCGACCAGCACCGACGACTTGCCGCTCCGCGGTGCCCCGGTGACGAGCACTGCCGCGCCGCGACGGAGGACGAGCTCGATCGGCTCGGCCGTGGTCGTGGACACCCCGACCGCGGCGACCAGCCCGTCGGCGCGGCCCCGAGCGGCGTCGACGAGGTCGGCGACCGTCACCGCCGTGGGGACCGGGTCGATGCGACGCGGCGGACGTTCGACGGCCGGCTCGGCGAGCTCGGCCACGGCAGCAGCGAGGTCGTCCGGCGGCGCGACGAGCTGGATCTCGACGCCGTCGTCGACCCGCAGCGCGCGACCCGGCACGAAGGCGGGCAGGTCGGCGGGCCGGAACCCGAACGTGGCGTAGGCGAAGGGGTCGCTCAGCCGCATGACGAGACGTGCGTCCAGCTCGCTGGTCAACGATGCCGGGAGGGCCCGCTCGTGCTTCGCCGTCAGCACGGTGCAGATGCCGAGCGGTCCTCCTTCGCGAACGACTCGCTCGAGATCGCGCCAGACCTCCTCGACGTCGCGCAGGTCGTCGAGCAGCTGCCGGAGCGACCCGACGTTGTCGATCAGGACGACGATCGACGGCTCGGCGTGGAGCACCGTCGTCCGACCGCCGGCGGAGCTGACCAGCGCTCGGCGGTCGAGCTCGTCGTGGAGGAAGCGGACGAGGCGAGTGAGCCGATCGGTCTCGTCGAGTCGGACCACCGCGCCGCAGTGCGGGAGCTGCTCGAGCGGCCCGAGGAGGTCGGTGTCGGCATCGATCGCGTAGAGGTGGAGGTCGTCGGCGGAGAACCGCTGCGCCGCACCGAGGCCGAGCGTCACGAGGAACGACGACGTGCCCGCGCCACCGATCCCGTAGGCGATCAGGCTGCCGAGCGTGCCGGGCTGCCACCACGCCGGCGCCTGCCGCTGCTCGTCGGGCAGATCGATCAGTCCGAACGGCACACCGTCGCCGGGATGGGACTCGAAGAACTCGGCGAGCGGGAGTCGGTCCGGCAACGGGTCGATGAACGGCTGCCGCTGCCGGTGCTGCCCGAGCTCGCGCGCTGCACCGGCAGCTGCGTCCACGAGACGGAGGAGATCCGATTGCCGCCCGCCGACGCCGGCACCCTCCCCGCGTCCGCCGTCGCGGGCGCCCGCCCGGAGATGGCGGTCGAGACGGCGCTCCTGGCTGCTGAGCGAGCGGCCCAACACGAAGGGCCGGACGCCGAACCGGTGGCCGCCGGCGTGTTCGGTCGCCCCGCTCGAGTAGGCGACCTGGAACTCGACGAGGTCGCCGTCGGCGAAACGCCCGATCGCGCGGCCCGGCGCGCGCGATGAGATCGTCGCCGCGTCGGGGGTGCCGATGACATCGAGCGACTCACGGGACTCCTGCACGCGCAGCGCGATGCGCAGCCTGGCGATCGCCTTGATCTTGTCGTCGACGGCCTCTGCCGGCCGTTCGGTGGCGAGCACCACATGGATACCCAGGTTGCGCCCCCGCTCAGCGACCTCGACGAGCGCCGGGACGACGTCGGGCAGTTCCACCGCCATCGGAGCGAACTCGTCGACGACGAGCACGAGGCGCGGCATCGACGGGATCCCGGCGTGGCGGCGATGGTCGTCGAACGAGGTCGAGCCCGCCGTCCGCAGGACGGCCTCCCGATGTCGCAGCTCGGCGCGCAGCGAGCGCAGCAGCCTCCCCGCCGTGTGCTCGTCGATGTGCCGCACGATGCCGACCGTGTGGGGGAACGCCGTGCACCCGTCGAAGGTCGTCCCTCCGCTGCCGTCGACGATGAGCACGTTGACCTCGTCGGGCGAGTGGGAGGTCGCGAGCCCGGTGACCAGGGTGAGCAACAGCTCGCTCTTGCCCGATCCGGTCGCTCCGGCGATCACCGCGTGCGGACCGTCGGCGACGAGGTCGACGACGACGTCGCCGTGCTCGCCGCGTCCGAGCGGCGCCCGGGTCGGCGCCGGCGGTGCGCCGGCCTGCCAACGGTCGCGGATCGCCGACGGCGAGACCTCGGTCAGCGCGAGGAGGTCGAGGATCGGCACCACCGCCGGCAAGGCCACCGAGTCCGGCGACGTCGGGACGTCGGGGTCGTCGAGCGGAGCGAGCGATCGCGCCACCTCCGTGGCGAGCACGGTGTCGACGAGATATGCGGCGACCTGCTCCACGCGCTCCCTGCTGAGCACGTACTCCACCGCCATGCGGTCGTCGGGCCCCTCGACGATCACGGTCGTGCACACCGCCGGGACGTCGCTCGTCGACGGCGCCAGCGCGACGAAGCGCAGCGGCAGCGAGGCATCGCCGAACAACCGTCGCAGCGGTGCCGTGCGGTCGCGCCACAGGTCCGGCTCGTCGGCGACGACCAGGGTCACATGGCTCGGCGCAACCGGTCGGCTGGGACGCTCCCACTCGGCGCGGACCGCGTCGGCCCACGCCGAGATCTGCTCGATGTCGCTCAGGACCGCGGGGCCGGAGCGGCGACGGACGTGCGGCAGCCACTTCGCCCACTCCCACATCTCCAGCCGGTCGGGGGTGGTGAGGATGACGACGTCGAGGTCGGCGGGTCCGTGCACGACGGCGGCCTCGAGCACCACCCCGCGCGCCAACGCCGCCGCGGTCTCGGGCACCGCCACGATGCCGATCCCGCGTTCGGACGCCAGATCGGCGATCACCGGCACTGCCCGCATCCCACCGGTGGCGGCGACGATGTCCGCAGCGTTGTCGATCGATCGCGTCCCCGTCTCCAGCTTCGGCTCCCAGGGTCGGTCCGCCATCCCGACAGCGATCTGGAACGCGTCGCGATCGCTGGGTCGACGCTGCCACAGGTCGGGGCTCGCGACCCGCGCCTGCTCGAGTGCCTCGGCGAGCGACGGGTGGAGGGCGCGGGCGCGTCGTTCATCGTCGCTCCGCCGATCGGCGGCCGCGACGCGGAACTCGGCTTCCGCCGGCGAGTCGGTGCTCACCGCTCGCCCGTCGGGGTCGGGACGCGCCGTGGAGGTCCTGATGACGGCCAGCACCGGCGTGAGCAGCGCGATCAGGAGGGCGCGCGGGTCGCCGGTCACCACTGCGGCGACCGCCGCGACGGCCAGTGGGAACACGACTGCGATCCATGGCACGTGCAGCGCCCTGGTCGCCCCTGCGCCCCGGTCCGGGACCACGAGCGCCGGGGGATCGGGCGGCGGCGGCACGCGCGGCGGACGGTTGAATGCCACCGACCCGTCGACGTCGACCGCCGGCAACCTCCTGACCGTGCTGTCGCGCTTCGGATCGCGCGGTCGCGCCTCGAACACCCGGCCGCCGAGCGACAGCAGCCGGTCCGGCCAGGGACGGAACTCCTCGTCGGGATCGACACGCATCGCCACGGATCCGTCGCCGTCGACGAGGAGCTCGAGCCGGGTGTCGTCGACGGCGCTCTCGGCGAGCTCGTGACCGTTGACGCGTCGGCCGGGGCCGATCCGGTAGCGCCCCGGAGCGAGCCAGATCCGGCGCCCGGCGCCGTGCCCCGCGTGCTGCACCAGTTCGGCCACGGCGTTGCGGGGTGGCTGGTCCGGCTCGTTCCCGACGTCGAGCACCGATCCCACCAGGACGCCGCTCGTGCCGAGCGACGTGTCGGCCGGGACTGCGTGGCCGTCGACGTAGATCACTCGCGGCGCAGGACGATTCGTCACGTCCTCGACGATCTCGCCGAGCGAGGCGTCGAGGTCGACCGGCGCGATGGTGATCTCGGCCTCGCCTTGGCTGCTACGGATGACGACGTCCATGGAAGTGCGGCCAGGCTATTGCGGCGGCCGAGTCGCGCCCGACAGCGCGGCGCGGTTTCGATCGGTACCGCCCGGGTCGTCGACGTCGACCGATCGGGAACCGGAGGTGGCGGTGACGACGTCCAATCCCCGGAGCGTCGTTCGTGACCGGCGCGAGACGGAGGGGGAACGATGAACATCGACGGACGACAGACACAGCGACGACGAGACACCCGGCGCGCCCGGGTCGGCGGGCTGCTCGCCGCGCTGCTCGTCGTGGCGGCGTGCTCCGGCGACGGCGGTGACTCCTCCGGTTCCACCGGCGCGACCGAGCCACCCGCGCAGGGCACCAGCGACATCACGGTGTCGGTCGGCGGCGGGTCGGTGGCGGGCCCCGAGACGGTCACGGGAGCGACCGGCGAGGGAGCGCCGGGCGACGACGCGCTCGGGATCCGCCTCAGCGACGGGACGGCCACCTCGGCACAGCCCGTCCAGCGCGTCGAAGGACTCCCGTTGAGCGAGGACGAGATCGCTGCGATCCTCGCCCGGCTGCCCGAGTGGGCGGTGTCGGGCGACGAGCGTCTCGTCGTCAACTTCCCGACCGAGACGCTGCCGCCACCGGTCGTCGGCGACACGCTCACCGAGGCGTTCCCCGCGACCGGCGAGGATCCACCTCCCGAAGTCGCGTCGGGGCCGCTCGAGGTGCTGCGATTCCAGCCGGAGGGCGACGTCGAGCTCGCACCGTTCCTCAGCGTCACGTTCGACCAGGCGATGGTGCCCGTCGGCACGCTCGAGCAGCTCGACGCGCTCGACGTCCCCGTCGAGCTGTCGCCGGCGATCGACGGCAGGTGGCGCTGGATCGGGACGCGCACGCTGCGCTTCGAGGTCGACCCGTCGGGGGGCGTCGATCGCCTGCCCCAGGCGACCGACTTCACGGTGACGGTCCCGGCCGGCACCACCTCCCTCGCGGGTGGCGAGCTGGTGGAATCGGTGACCTGGCAGTTCTCCACACCGCCGGCGACCGTGGAGACGTTCGCACCCGAGAACGACTCGCTGCCGCTCGAACCGGTGTGGTTCGTCGGCTTCGACCAGCTGGTCGACCCGGCCGCCGTGCTCGCCACGATGCGGCTCGTCGCGGACGGGAGTGAGGTGCCGCTGCGGCTCGCCACCGACGAGGAGATCGCGGACGACCCACAGGTCGCGTCGCTCCGCGACGAGGCGCTCGAAGGTCGCTGGGTGGCGGTGCGGCCCACCGCCCCCCTCCCGGCCGACACCGCGGTCGAGCTGATCGTCGGTCCTGGCACGCCGTCGCTCGAGGGCGATCGAGCCGCCCCGGACGCCACGACCTACGCGATGCGGACCTTCGCCCCGCTCCGCGTCGACGACGTCGAGTGCGGGTGGGAAGGCGACTGCGAGCCGGGCATGCCGTGGAACCTCCGGTTCAACAACCCACTCGATGCGTCGGTCTTCACCGACGCGCTGATCGACATCACCCCCGCGCTGCCGGGCGCCCACGTCAACGTCGTCGACTCGAGCCTGGAGATCCGCGGCGCGAGCAGCGGCAACACGACCTACACGGTGTCGCTCGGCGCCGGGGTCAGCGACGTGTACGGGCAGACGCTCGGCGCACCGGTCGACATCGAGGTCGACGTGGGATCCGCGGCGCCGACCCTGGTCGGGTTCGATCGCACCTTCATCACGCTCGATCCCTCCGACGAGCAGTCGACGGCGTCCGTCGCGACCATCAACCATCCGTCGATCCGGGCGGAGGCATGGGCGGTGACGCCACAGCAGTATCCGGAGTTCCTCGAGTACCTCGACGACACCTACAGCGACCTCGCCCCGCCGGTTCCCGACTGGCCCCAGGTGCTCGACGAGGTGATCGACGTGGACGGCGACGGCGAGCGCTACGTCGAGACCGACGTCGACCTGTCGGCGGCGCTCGACGAGAGCGGGGAGATGCTCGTCGTGCGGATCTCGCCGACCCTCGAGTTCGGGCAGCAGGATGACGACTACTGGCGCAACCGCCCCACCGTCGCGATGGTGCAGCGAACCGGGCTCGGCCTCGATGCGATCGTCTCCGGCACGGAGGTCCTCGTCTGGAGCACCGACCTGACGACCGGCGAACCCGTCGGTGGCGTCGACGTCGAGGTGCTCGGACAGGGAACGACGATCACCACCGACGCCGACGGACTGGCCACGGTGTCGCTCGACGCGGGCAACGTGCGCGGCCTGGTCGGCAGCGCCGGAGGAGACACGTCGCTGCTCCCGTCCGACTGGTATCAGGGGTGGGAACGACAGACGGGGTGGGACCAACTGCGCTGGTACGTGTTCGACGGTCAGGGCGTTTACCGCCCGGGCGACACTGTCCGCCTCACCGGGTGGCTCCGCGACTTCACGGCATCGTCCGACGCCCAACTGGCGCTCTACACCGGCGACGACACGGTCGACTTCAGCGCCTTCGACCCCCAGGGCGAGGTGATCGCCGAGGGCGCGGCACAGGTCAACGAGCTCGGCGGGTTCAACCTCTCCTTCGACGTCCCCGAGGGAGCCAACCTCGGCGAAGCCTGGATCGATCTCCGGATCGGGAACTCCGCCAACGAGGAGCTCGGCACGGGGTACAGCATCCAGATCCAGGAGTTCCGCGTCCCCGAGTTCGACGTGACGGCGCGGCACGAATCGCCCGCCCCGTACTTCGCGGCCGACCCCGCGGTCGTCGCCGTCGACGCCGAGTACTTCGCCGGCGGCCCGCTCCCCGACGCCGACGTGACCTGGACCGTCACGTCGACCACCAGCGACTACGACCCGCCCGGTTGGGACGACTACACGTTCGGGATCTGGCAACCGTGGTGGTGGTTCGGTGAGCCGATCTTCGAGGCCGGCTTCGCCGGCGATGTCGCCATCGACAGCTGCTTCGACATCTGCCCGCCCGGCGCCGGCGAGTCGATCGTACACGAGTTCAGCGGCACCACCGACGCCAACGGTTCACACTTCCTCCAGATGGAGTTCGACAACCCCGACGAAGACCAGCCGGCGAACGTGCAGGCCACCGCCACGGTCTTCGACGTCAACCGCCAGGCGTGGTCCTCGACGACCGACGTGCTCGTCCACCCGGCCCGGCGCTACGTCGGCATCCGCAGCGACAGCACCTTCGTCGAGCAGGGCGACCCGCTGACGATCGAGGCGATCCTCGCCGACGTCGACGGCAACGCCGTGCCGGGGGACCTCACGATCGAGATCGGCCGGCTCGAAGCGAGCTTCGAGGACGACCAGTGGACCGAGGAGGTCGTCGAGCCCACCACGTGCAACACCTCCGTGGCGCCCGGAACACCGGCGACGTGCGCGGTGACGCCGGACGTCCCGGGCGAGTACCGCGTGACCGCCACCACCGTCGACGACGACGGCCGCAGCAACCGCGCCGAGTTCACCCGCTGGGTCAGCGGCACCACCGCCGTACCGACCCGCGACATCGACCGCGACGACGTGACGATCGTCCCCGACGCCGAGGAGTACGCGCCGGGCGACACCGCCGAACTGCTCGTGCAATCGCCGTTCGCTCCGGCGAGCGGGCACTACACCGTGTTGCGCAACGACATCGTCACGACGGCGACGTTCGAGGCGCCCGACGGCTCTGCCGTGCTCCAGATCCCCATCGAGGACCAACTGATCCCGAACGTGTCCGTGCAGGTCGACATGACCGGCTCGGCACCGCGGGTCGACGACGACGGCGCACCCGTCGAGGGCGCCCCGGCGCGGCCGGCGTACGCGACGGGCACCGTCGAGTTGTCGATCCCGCCGCGCTCGCGCACGCTCGCGGTCGAAGCAACACCCGCCCTCGCGAACCTGGAACCCGGCGCCGGCACGACCGTGTCGGTCGCGGTGACCGACGCCGACGGCGCACCCGTCGCGGGTGCCGACGTGGCGGTGCTGGCCGTCGACGAGGCGGTGCTGTCGCTCACCGGGTACGAGATCGGCGACCCGATCGAGGCGTTCTACGCCAACGTGCCGAGCGACGTGTTCACCGCCTACGCCCGGCAGTCGATCATCCTGAGCCGCCCCGACGACCTGCTCGCCGCGGGCGACGCGACGGCCGGCGGCGACGATGCCGCGGACGGCGCCGGCGAGGTCCTCGAAGCTGCGCCGGCGGCCACCGCTGCAGCCGTCGACGAGGAAGCGGCAGAAGACTCGGCCGTCGCCGACGTCGACGCCGCCGGTCGCGCCGCCCAGGCCGACCAACCGGCGATCGACGTGCGCCGCGACTTCGCCGCGATCGCACTGTACGAGACCGACCTGCGAACCGGCGCCGACGGCACGGTCACGGTCGAGCTCGACCTCCCCGACAACCTCACCCGGTACCGCCTCACGGCCGTGGCGGTCGATGGCGTCGACCACTTCGGCACGGGCGAGTCGACCGTGACCGCCCGGCTGCCGCTGATGGCGCGCCCGTCGGCGCCGCGCTTCTTGAACTTCGGTGACACGTTCGAGCTGCCCGTCGTGGTGCAGAACCAGACCGACGAGGCGATGGACGTCGACCTGGCGATCGAGACCGTCAACCTCGTCCTGCCTGACGGCGCCGGACGCCGCGTGACGGTGCCGGCGAACGACCGGGTCGAGGTGCGCTTCCCGGCGGCGGCCGACGACGTCGGGACCGCCCGGTTCCGGGTCGCTGCGGTGAGCGGCGTGCGCGCCGACGCCGCGGAGGTCGACCTGCCCGTGTACACCCCGGCCACCTCGGAGGCGTTCGCCACGTATGGCGTCGTCGACGAGGGGGCGGTGCTCCAGCCCGTGCTCGCGCCCGACGGCGTGTACCCCGGGTTCGGCGGCTTCGAGATCAACACGTCGTCGACGGCGGTGCAGTCGCTGACCGACGCCGTGCTGTACCTCGAGGACTACCGCTACGAGACCCCCGACGGGATCGCCTCCCGGGTCATCGCCATCTCGGCGCTGCGTGACGTGCTGGAGGCGTTCTCCGCGGCAGAGCTGCCACCACCGGCGGAGCTCGACGCGCGGATGGCCACCGACATCGCCGACCT
>CAYGLH010000035.1:0-1997 GCA_964350535.1 uncultured Ilumatobacteraceae bacterium | reverse complement strand
ACGAAGGCTCAGGCGCTGTACGACCGCGCCGGCGACGAACTGCAGCTCGACGCCCTCGCCTGGCTCTGGCCCGCGATCGTCGACGAGGCGACGCGCGCAGAGATCGCCCGCACGGTCGAGAACAGCGCGGTCGAGACGCCGGCGGCGGCGACCTTCAGCGCCGACTACGGCGAGGACGCCTATCTCGTCGCCTACTCCGACCGGCGGACCGACGGCATCGTGCTCGGCGCCCTGATCAGCGAGCAGCCCGACAGCGACCTGATCCCCAAGGTGGTCAACGGACTGCTCGCCAACCAGGTCGAGGGCCGCTGGAACAACGCCTACGAGAACAGCTTCATCCTGTTGGCCCTCGACGAGTACTTCGCCACGTTCGAGGACGTCACCCCCGACTTCGTCGCTCGCGTGTGGCTCGGCGATCAGTACGCCGCCGAGCACGTGTACGCGGGACGGAGCGTCGACTCGACCGAGACCGTCGTGCCGATCGATGCGCTCATCGGGACCGACGGCCAGACCGACGTCCGGACCGACGTCGTCGTGCAGAAGGACGGCGAGGGGCGGCTGTACTACCGGCTGGCGATGGACTACGCCCCCGACGACCTGGCCCTCGATCCCCGCGACGAGGGGTTCGTGGTCGACCGGGTGTACGAGGCCATCGACGACCCCGGCGACGTCGTGCGCAACGACGACGGCTCGTGGACGATCCGGGCCGGCGCCACGGTCCGTGTGCGGCTCACGATGGTCGCTGACGCCCGGCGCACCAACATGGCGCTGGTCGATCCCCTCCCCGCCGGACTGGAACCGGTGAACGGGTCGTTCGCCAACATGACGCCACCGCCGGAGGACCCGAACGACGATCCGGCCGAGGTCGCCCGGTCGTGGTGCTGGTGCTGGCGCTGGTTCGAACACGAGAACCTGCGCGATGACCGCGCCGAGGCGTTCAGCACCTACCTCGACGCGGGCACGTACGAGTACACGTACACGGCGCGGGCCACGACGCCGGGTACCTTCGTGGTGCCGCCGGCCAAGGCCGAGGAGATCTACGCCCCGGAGGTGTTCGGCCGCTCGGCCTCCGACACGGTGGTGGTCGGCGGTTGAGGGTCGGGCGCCCGGCGACCGGCGTCGGCTACCGAGCGTCCGGACGTCCGGCGACCTGGGTCGGCGACCGAGCGTCGGACGTCAGGTGACCTGGATGGCCTCGAGCACTTCGGCCTTCGTCGACCGGCTCGCCGGGATGAGTGCCGCGAGGTACCCGAGGAGGACGCCGAGCACGATGATGAGCAGCAGCTGCCACGCCGCGATGTTCATGCTGATGCCGGCGTCGGACAGGCGGTTGATGGCATAGATCAACGCCAGTCCGGTGACGGCACCTGTGACCACGCCGGTGATCGTGCCGAGCGTGGAGATCAGGACCGACTCGATGCGCACCATCCGCGGCACCCGTCGGTCGACCATGCCGACGACGCGGAGCAGTCCGAGCTCGCGTCGGCGCTCGATGATCGACAGCGACATGGTGTTGACGAGGCCGATGAGGGCGACGATCACGCTCATCAGCAGGAGGCCGTTGATGGCGTTGATCAGGAAGTCGAAGATCCCACCGATCAGCTCGGCGATCTCGCTGCCGCGTTGGAGCGACAGGTCGGGCCGCAGATCCGTGACCTCCTCGATGCGGTCCTCCACCTCGCTCTGCTCGCCGTCGGTGGCATCGATGAACGCCTCGTTGGGCTCCCCCGGGCCGAAGATCCCCTCGAACGTGTCGGTGCTCACCAGGCCACCCAACAACGTGGCGTCGATCGTCCCGTCCATGACGCCGACGACCTCGAGATCGAACGTGCTGCCGTCGCTGCGGGAGTAGGTCACCGTCGTACCGACGGCGGGGGTGGCCTCCTCGCCTTGGTCGATGACGATGACCGTGCCGGTGGTGAGTGCGTCGAGCGAGCCCTGGTTGACGTCGAGGCCGGCAACCTGCTGGATCTGCGCGAAGCCGCCCGTCGACAACG
>CAYGLH010000034.1:1637-18034 GCA_964350535.1 uncultured Ilumatobacteraceae bacterium | reverse complement strand
GCTCGCCGAGGTGCTCCTCGAGCGGCGCGGCGTCGGGGTTGGGGTTGATGAACACGAACCCGGCCCACGTGCCGACGCTGCACTCCGGGAGGCGGAAATCGTCGGGGCGCTGGTCGACGTGGGGGAAGTCCCACGCCGCAGGTACGTCGTGGAGAGCCCCCTCGAGCGTCCACGCGAAGCCGTGGAACGAGCACCGGATCTCCGAGCAGTGGCCCTCGTGGTCCTTCAGCTGGCGTCCGCGGTGGAGACAGGCGTTGGGGTAGGCCTTGATCGTGCCGTCGGTGGTGCGGATCACGAGGAACGAAAGGCCGGCGATCTCGTACACGATGTGGTCGCCGGGTTCGGGGATGTGGTCCTCGCGGCAGGCGAACTGCCACACGCGCTTCCACAAGCGTTCCTTCTCGAGCTCGTGCCACTCCCGCGTGGTGTAGCGCTCGATCGGGATGTCGTCGCTGCCGAGGTAGCGCGGCGACTCGAGCCGCAGCACGTCGGGAACCGGGTGGGTGTCCGCGTCGAGCAGCTCCTGGAAGCTGACGCCCGGCGAGCGGACGGAGACTGGGGTGCCGGTGTCGTCGGTGGTGGTCATCATTCCTCCTCGAAGGATCCGGTCGCCGTGCCGTCGGGCCCGTAGACGGTGGCGGTGCGGTCGATGCGGTGCTTCCGGCTCTCGGCGGATACGAGCCCTCCCGACCCGAGGAGCTCCCGCATGGCGGTGTAGTTGGGGTGGGAGAAGTGCTGGTGGAGCAGCTCCTCCGACTCCCACAGCTCGTAGACCTGGATGCGGTCGGGGTGCACGGGGTCGGCAGCGAAGCAGTAGACGAGGCACCCCGGCTCTTCGTCGCGTGTCGCCTGCTGCACGGCCGCGGAGCGCGCCACCAGCTCGTCGCGCCCGGCGGCGTCGACGACGATCTTCGCCTCGACCATCACGAGGCTCATCGCGTCGACCTCTCGCCGGCGGGCGCAGGGTTGAATTCCCGACAGTTCATTCAGTAAGTATGGCAAGCATGGACGTGGGATTGATCACCGGGCGCGAGATGTTGGAGATCCGGGACATGCCCGACCCCGCCCCGGCACCCGCCGGCGTGGTGGTCGACATCGCCTATTGCGGCATCTGCGGCACGGACATCCACGCGTATCAGTCGGGGCAGCCCTACAACCCGGCGATCTGCGGGCACGAGTGGTCAGGCACCCTGTCGGCGGTCGGCGCCGAAGTCCGCCACCTCGCCGAGGGGGACCGCGTCGTGGTGGGGGCCGCGCCCGCGTGCGGCTCGTGTCCGGCGTGCAGGGCCGGGCTCGCCGACCGATGTGACACGGCGTTCCTCAGCATGCTCGGTCGCGACCCGTTGGCGCCGCCACACGGCGGGTTCGCATCGCGACTCGCGGTCGCCGCCAACCGCGTCGTTCCCACCCACCCGGGCATCACCGACCTCCAGGCGGCACAGGTGGAGCCGATGACGGTCGCCTTCCACGCCGTGCGCGCCACGCCGCCGCGGCTCGGCGACGTCGCCGTCGTGCAGGGTGCCGGCCCGATCGGACTCGGCACGCTGCAATGGGTGGTGGCGGCCGGCGCGGGCATCGTGATCGTCGTCGAGCCGAACGCTGCCCGGCGAGCGCTCGCCCTCGAGCTCGGCGCGCACCTCGCGGTCGCTCCGGGGGAGGAGACGCAGCAGGCGCTCGGCGAGCACACCCATGGTCTCGGCGCCGACATCGTGTACGAGTGCGTCGGGCGCCCGTTCGCAGTGCAGTCCGCCGTCGACCTGGCGCGGCGCGGCGGGCGGATGTGTCTCATCGGCCTCGCCGACCAGGACGCGAGCATCTCCCCGGGGGCGTGGCTGGTCAAAGAGGTCGCCGTGACCGCTTCGCTCGCCTATTTCCACGAGGAGTTCGCCATGGCGATGGGGATGATCGCCGACGGCCGCGTGCGCGTCGAGCCGTTGCACACCGCGACCGTGGGCCTCTCCGGCCTCGACGGCGCCCTCGCCGATCTCGCCGGCGGCGCTTCCGAACAGATCAAGGTCCTGGTCGACCCCCGCGCCTGACCACCCTCCCACCGTTGCGGGACAGATCCCGCGCCGTCCGCCGATGATCGGACCCGCAAACGTTGGGGCTGGTGTTCGTGGGGCGGATGGTGGTCGGGCGGCCGATGATCGGACCCGCAAACGTTGGGCCGCGGTTTGTGGGGCCGATCCCGCGCCGTCCGCCGATGATCGGACCCGCAAACGTTGGGGCTGGTGTTTGTGGGGCGGATGGTGGTCGGGCGGCCGATGATCGGACCCGCAAACGTTGGGGCGGGTCAGGTGTCCCAGGCGACGGGGAGGGATTTGCGGCCCCAGAGGAAGGGAGAGGCGACGCGGGTGGGGTCGCCGTCGAGGCGCAGCGACGGCACGCGGTCGACGAGTTGGCCGATCACCGTGCGGGCGGTCAGCCGGGCGAGATGGGCGCCGAGGCAGTGGTGGATGCCCCAGCTGAACGAGTAGTGCTTGGCGAGCTCGAGCATCGGACGGTCGAGCACGAACTCGTCTGGTCGGTCGAAGCGCTCGGGGTCGCGGTTGGCCGAGGCGTAGAGCACCATCACCTTGGAGTCGGCGTCGACGTCGACGTCGCCGACCCGGGCGGGCTCGTCGTTGGTGCGGCAGAGGCCGAGCACCGGTGGATCGAAGCGCAGGCTCTCCTCGATCGCGTTCGGCACGAGCTCGGGATCTGCGACGAGGCGCGCCCACCGTTCGTCGCGCCGTTCGAGCAGGCGCCACACGCAGTTGGTGATCAAGGAGGTCGTCGTCTCGTGGCCGGCGATCAACAACTGGTTGGTCATGTTGATCGCCTCGTTGATCGGCATCGGTTCACCGTCGTCCCCGTACGGCTCGACCGCCAGATGGCTCAGCAGCCCCGGCGGCAGCGGCTCGCCGGCGGCGTGGCGCTCCCGCCGGGCGCTGAGCTCGGCACGGGTGAAGGCGACCATCTCCCGACGCGCCTGCTCGCCACGCTCGGGATAGGCCATCGCCACCACGAGCGCATCGGCCCACTCGAGGAATCGTTCGCGATCGTCCAACTCGACGCCGACGATCTCGCAGAAGCTGCTCACCGGGAGCGGTAGTGCGAGGTCGGCGTACAGGTCGGCGCGTCCCGAGGGGACGAGCGCGTCGAGGCGCGCCGCGGTGGCGCCGGCGATCGACGGCTCCAGCCGGGCGACCGCGTCGGGTTTGAACCACGCCCGCACGAACAAGCGGCGCTGCGTGTGTTCCGGCGGATCGTCGTGCTGCATGTCGCCGCGCCCGCTCGACGAGTCGGCGATGCCGGGCCCCTTGCGGTTCGACCAGCGCGCCGGGTCGAGCAGCACGGCGTGCACGTCGGCGGCGCGGCTGACCGAGTAGAGCGGCCGTCCGAGCGAGTCGCCGCGATGCACCGGGCACTCGGCGCGCATCCGGGCGTACGCCGGGAACGGGTCGTCGAGCACCGCGGGGTCGATGGGGGAGTACTCCATCAGTCGGCCGCGTCGGCGTCGTCCGAGTCGTCGGGGGGCTCGCGACTCCACAGCACGTCGAAGTCGCGGGCGATGTCGAGCACCTGGTAGGCGCGGCCCATCCCGACGCAGAACCCGCACGTGATCGTCAGCTCGAGCAGCTCCTCGTCGGAGAAGTGCTCGCCCATCCGGGCCCACATCTCGTCGGAGATGCCCCGATGGTCGATCGCGAACTGCTCGGCGAACTCGATCGCCAGGCGCTCACGATCGGTGAAGCCGGGGTGCGTGGTGTATTGGCCGACGTGCTCGTACAGCTCGTCGTCCAGTCCTTGCCGCATCGCCGATGCGGCTCTGGTGTTCATTCAAACGTGGCACTCGTTGAGCTGGGCGATCCGCATCCGCGCGACTTCGCGCTCGCGGACCGGCAGGCTGGACTTGACGTAGACCGCCTCGCCCATCGCGCTCATCCCCGCACCGAGATGCGGTGCGAGCTGCCAGATGCGGTGGGCCTCGAGCCCGTCGCCATCGGGGATGTCTACTCGTGCCATCGGTTCACTCCTCGTGGTGTGGGTCGTCGTCGACGGCCTCGACGGCGACCGGGATCGCGCTCTGCACGACCATGCCGGTCGTCGGGTCGTAGTTGCGGTCGGTGCTGACCAGGCGGTTGGTCGGCGTGCCGATGTCGCGGACCTTCTCGTCGGTGAGCGACGACCCGCCCCACGAGTGCGCCATGGAGATGACGCCGCGCTTCACGTCGTCGGCCGGGCTGGCGACGCCGACGAGCGACGCTCGCTCGGAGCGGATCCGCACGAGGCCGCCCGGCTCCACGCCGAGCTCGGCGAGGTCGGCGGGGTTCATGTACGCCGGGTTGGTCGTGCCCTTGCGAGCGATCGCCGGCAACTCGGTGCCGAGCGAGTTGAGCACGTGCTTCAGTCGGCGGCTGACGAGGCGGAACGGATACTCGGCCGGGCCGGTCTCGTCGAGGATGCCCGTCAGCTCGGCCATCAGGTCTTCGGGGGCCGGCGTGAACTTGCCGGTCGCCCCCGGATCGGCGGGCTCGGCGCGCATCGTCAGGTCGGGGTGCACCTCGCGACGGCGCTCGCGCACCTCCTCGAGCGGCATCCGCGAGCCGGCGTAGGCCCGCTCGATGATCTCGTGGTCGTCGGGCCGGACGTCCATGTCGGGCGACCCGCCCGGCAGCGGGAGGGTGCTGCCGAGCCGCGACGCGAGCTCCCAGAACACCTCCCACTCGTTGAGCACGTCGCCGTCGCGCGGGAGCACGGCATCGGTGTAGTTGGAGTACGGCGCCCGGAACCAGCGATCCATCAGGTGCGGGATGTCCGCCCGCTCGAGCGACAGCGTCGGCGCGATCACGTAGTGGGCGTGCTCGGCGGTGGCGGTCATCCGGTGGTCGATCACGACGAGCAGTTCGAGGTCCTGCATCGCCCGCAGCGTCAGCTCCTGGTCGGGCCACGCGACCGCGGGGTTGCCGCCGCTGACGATCAGCGCCCGCACCCGGCCCTCGCCGGGCTCGAGGATCTCCTCGGCGAGGGTGGCGGTCGGCATCTCGCCGCGGTAGCCGCGCAGGCCGCGGATCCGCGCCGGGGGACCGTTGACCGGCGAGCGGGCCGGGATCACCTGGGCGCGGCGCGGCGTCTTCGGGTACAGCAGCCAGCCGCTCTCGATCTCCTCGCCCTCGCGGATGACACGACCGCAGATGGTGTTGAGCACCATCGCCAAGTGCTCGGTGAGGCTCGGGTGAGGTGCCATGTTCGGCCCGGTGCCGGTGCCGGCGGTGCCGCGGGGACCCGCGGCGAACATCCGTGCTGCGGTGCGGATGTCGTCGGCGTCGACCTCGCAGCGGGCGGCGGCGACCTCGGGGGTGAACAGCTCGACCGACGCCGCCAACTCGTCGAGTTGGTCGACCCACCGCTCGCAGAACTCGTGGTCGTACAGGCCCTCGTCGAGGATCGTGCGGATCATTGCCGCCAGCAGCGCCGGGTCTTCGCCCGGCTTGACCTGGAGGTGGACGTCGGCCTGGCTCGCCAGCTCGGTGCGGCGCGGATCGATGACGATCAGCTTCATGCCCTCCTGCTTGCGGCGGCGGAGCACGGTGAACGGGTTCGTGCCCTGCAGGCCGCCGACGGCGCCGTACGACGACACCATCGGGTTGTACCCGATGGCGAGCAGGACGTCGGCGTCGCGAAAGTTGTGGTACCCGGCCTCCCACATGCCGATGCGCATCGGGGCGGTCGTCTTGGCGGGCTGGTCGATCGTGACCGAGGTGTAGAACGACGGTGAGTCGAGACCCTGATGGAACGCCCGCGCCGTCGGGACCGCCACCGAGTTCTGGTATCCGCCGGTGCCGGTGTAGGAGGCGACGGCGCGCGGGCCATAGGTGTCGATGATCCGGCGCAGCTCGGCGGCGATCTCGTCGAGTGCCGCACCGCTGGTCGTGGCCTCGAACGTGCCGTCCGGTCGTCGCCGCAGCGGTGCGCGCAGCCGATCGGGGTCGGCCATCTGGTCGGGGAGCTGGCGGCCCTTGATGCAGGTGTAGCCCTCGAACAGCGGATCGGAGGGGACCCCGCGGACGGCGAGCAGCTTGCCCTCGGCCACGTCGACCTCCATCGGACAGCTGGCGTGGCAGACCCGGCAGAAGGTGTGCAGTGTGTCGTGCTCGACGGCGATCGTCATGTGGGTCCCCAGACCGCGACGTCGCTTTGGACGTCGCCTGTTACTTTCCGTACGCTCCTAAAGTAATTGATGGACTAGCTTGCCGTCGACACAGGGGAACGGGGGGAACACATGAACGATTCGTGGATCACTGACTGGCCGCCGAGCGAGCGCTGGCCGCACTACACCCGCTCCAACGCGGGCGAGGTGCTGCCGACACCCGCGAGCCCGCTCGGTCAGCAGTTCTGCTGGGAGAAGGGGATCTGCCTCGGGTGGCGCGATGGCTACGTGCGCACCGGCTCGTACTCGTTCGACGAGTTCGACACCGAGCTGCCCGAGTGCAACGGCTTCTTCGGCGGCTACATGTACATCAACCTCTCCAACGTGCGGATGCAGGGCGTGCGCAGCCCTGCGGTCACCGTCGAACAGCTCGACCTGGCGTTCTTCGGCGACCACCCCGACGTGCCGCCCTACGACGAGCACCCCCTCGACGATCGACCCGACCTCGTCCCGAAGATCGGCGAGCACCTCGGGTGGGTGATGTCCACCACCACCTGGTCCGAGATCGACGACGAGCGCGAGCAGACGATCGCACTGCGCGCTGAGCGGCCCGACCTCGAGGCCCTGAGCGACGACGAGCTCGTGGCCCGGGCCCGCTCGATCCAGCCGATCCTCCAGAAGCTGTTCGACAGCCACACGATCTCCTCCAGCAGTTCCGGCGTGGCGCCGGGCATCCTCGCCGTGATCGGCGAGGCGGTCGGCGATCCGACCATCCCGATGAAGTTGGTCGCCGGCATCGGCGACGTCGACTCGGCGGACGCCGGCTACGCGATCTGGGCGCTGTCGCGCACCGTCCGCGACTCGGACGAGCTCAGCGCGGAGCTCGACGACGGGGTCGACGGGTTCCTCGACCGGTTGCGGGCGAGCGGTTCCGACGACGCCGACCGCTTCCTCGTCGAGTTCGACCAGTTCCTGCTCGATCACGGGTCGCGCGGACCGAACGAATGGGAGATCAGCGCCGAGACCTGGGAGACCAGGCCGGAGATCGCGCTCGCTGCGATCGACCGGGTCCGACTGCAGCGCGACGACGAGTCACCGCACGTCCGCAACCGGCGGCGTGCGGACGAGCGCGAAGCGCTCACCGCCGAGGTCCGCGAGAAGGTGGCCCCGCTGGGGGAGGAGCTCGTCGGGCAGTTCGAAGCGGCGTTGGTCGGCGCCAACCAGATGGCATTCCGCGAACGCACGAAGACGAACATCATCCGGGCCGTGCACGAGGTGCGGGTGATCGCCCGCGAGCTCGGCCGACGCCACGCCGAGGCGGGAGACCTCGACGACCCGATGCACATCTTCATGCTGCTCGACGGCGAGGTCGAGCAGTTCGTCGCCGATCCGGCGAGCTTCCACGACACGCTCGCCGAGCGCTACGCCACGTGGCGCGAGCTGTGGGAGCTGCAGCCGCCGTACTTCATCAAGAACGGTGAGGTGCCGCCGATCAGCACCTGGAAGCGCAAGGGCGAGTCCGACGCCACACCGATGGTCGCAGGCGAGTCCCTGCAGGCCGTCGCCGGGTGTCCCGGAACGGTCACCGGTCGTGCCCGGATCGTGCTCGACCCCGCCGACCCGGAGGGTCTCGAACCGGGCGACATCATGATCGCCCCGCTCACCGATCCGGCGTGGACACCACTGTTCATGGCCGCCGCCGGCGTGGTGGTCGATGTCGGCGGCCAGATCAGCCACGCCATCATCGTCAGCCGCGAGCTCGGCCTGCCCTGCGTGGTGTCGGCGACCGGCGCCACCGAGCGGATCCCCGACGGAGCGCTCGTCGAAGTCGACGGCAACACCGGCGTCGTCACCGTCTTGGAGACGCCGTGAGCGCACGTCGGCCACGCAGGCCGCTGTCGACCGTTCGCACGCCGGCGACCCGCCCACCCGCATCTGGAGAGGTGCTTGCATGACCATGACCCCATTTCGATTCGGACTGCAGAGCTACTCGGCGCCCAGCGCGCAGGCGTGGCGCGATCAGGCGCGCAAGGCGGAGGATCTCGGGTTCTCGACCTTCAGCGTCGCCGACCACGTGATCGGGCCGGGGCCCGCCCTGGCCGCCACCAACCATCCGGTGCAGGACGTCGCCGCCGTCCCGGCGATGGCGGTGGCCGCGGAGGCGACCGAGACGATCCGCATCGGAGCCCGGGTGTTCTGCGTCGACTACCGCCAACCGGTGATGTTCGCCAAGGAGCTCGCCACCCTCGACTTCTTCTCCGGCGGCCGTCTCGAGATCGGCCTCGGTGCGGGATGGCTGCAGGGCGAGTACGAGGCGATGGGCGTGCCGTTCGACCGCGCCGGCGTGCGCATCGATCGCCTCGAGGAGGTGATCGGCCTGATCCGGGCCCACCTGGGCGACGGCGAGATCGACCTCGACGGCACACACGTCCATGCGGTCGGGTTCGAAGGATTGCCGAAGCCGACCAACGGCCCGCCGCCGCTGATGCTCGGGGGCGGGGCGCCACGGGTGCTCCGGCTCGCCGGCCGCGAGGCCGACATCGTCAGCCTCAACTTCGACAACCGGTCCGGCAAGATCGGTCCGGCCGGTGTCGGCAGCAGCACGGCCGAGCTCACGAAGCAGAAGATCGACTGGATCCGCGAGGGCGCCGGTGAGCGGTTCGACGACCTCGAGATCGAGATCGGCGCCTACTTCACGATCGTCACCGACGACCGCGCCACGACGCTCGACCAGATGGCACCGATGTTCGGACTGAGCGCCGACGAGTTCGGCGAGCATCCGCACGCGCTCGTCGGCTCGGTCGACGCGATCTGCGAGCAGCTCGAGCAGCGCCGGGAGACGTATGGCATCAGCTACGTCACGTTCGGCTCCGCCGGTGTCGACTCGGTCGCTCCCATCGTCGCCCGCCTGGCCGGCACCTGAACCCGTTCGAAGAGAGGACCCAGATGACAGAGCTCGCCCAGTTCAATCCGTTCGACCCCGAGACGCTGCAGTGTCCGTTCCCGCACTACGCGGCGATGCGCGACGAGGCGCCCGTGATCTTCAACGAGCCGCTCGGCGTGTACATGGTGACGCGCCACGATCTCGTGCTGCAGATCCTGCGCGACCCGCAGACCTACTCCTCGTTGTTCGGCAACACCAGCATGCCCCTGCCGGCCGAGGCGCGCGACCGGATGGTCGAGGTGATCGAGGAGGGGTACCCGCGGGTGTCCACCATGCTCACCGCCGACATGCCCGAGCACACCCGCTACCGCCGGCTGGTGTCGAAGGCGTTCACGCCGAAGGTCGTCGCCGAGCTCGAACCGGAGATCAGGGCGATCACCACGCGTCTCATCGACTCGTGGATCGACGACGGACGGATCGAGTTCGTCTCGCAGTTCGGCGTGCCGCTCCCCGTCGAGGTGATCGCCCGCGCGCTCAACGTGCCCGACGACCGTCTGGCGGACTTCAAGCGGTGGTCCGACGACTCGATCGCCGGCATCGGCACCAACATCGGTCTCGAGGAGCGACTGGCGGCCGAGCGCGGTGTCAACGAGTTCCAGCACTACTTCGCCGCCGAGCTCGAGAAGCGGCGCCACGATCCGCAGGACGACCTGCTCACCGGCCTCGTCAACGCCCGCGTCGACGACGACGACGAGGAGATCGAGGACAAGCGCCCGCTCGACATGCCCGAGATGCTGAGCATCGTCCAGCAGCTGCTCGTCGCCGGCAACGAGACCACCACGAAGCTGCTCACCGAGATGGTGCGGCTGCTGGCCGAACATCCCGACCAGTGGGAGGCGGTGCGCGCCGATCCGGAGCGCGCCCCGAAGGTGGTGGAGGAGGCGCTCCGCCTGTCGACGCCGACCCAGGGCATGTGGCGGATCGCCACCCGCGATCACGAGCTCGGCGGCGTCGAGATCCCGAAGGGCGCGCGCTTGGTCATCGTGTTCGCCTCGGCGAACCGAGATGGTGAGCTGTACGACGACTCCGACGGCTTCGATCCCGATCGCGACAACCTCCGCCACCACCTCGCCTTCGGCAAGGGCATCCACTTCTGTCTCGGCGCCAACCTCTCCCGCCTCGAGGGCAGGGTGGCGCTCGAGGAGCTGTCGCGGCGGATCGCCTCGATCAGCCTCCCCGACACCAACGAGTACCGCTACTTCCCGAGCTTCATGTTGCGCGGGCTCGAGCGGCTCGACGTCGAGTTCGAGCCGGCGGAGGTCAACGCATGACCGGCGCGCTCGACGGCAAGATCGCCGTCGTCACGGGTTCGTCGCGCGGCATCGGTCGCGGCACCGCCGTGGCGTTCGGCGAGCAGGGTGCGACGGTCTACATCACCGGCCGCTCCACCGGTGACGGCGAGTTGACCATCGACACCACGGCGCGGCTCGTCGACGAGGCGGGCGGTACCGGCATCCCGGTACAGACCGACCACGGTGACGACGAGCAGATCGCCGCCCTGTTCGAGCGGGTCGCCGACGAGCAGGGCCGGCTCGACATCCTGGTCAACAACGTCTACAAGATCCCCGATCCGCCTGCGTGGGGCGGCGGGTTCTGGGACCATCCGATCTCGATCTGGGACGACCAGGTCGGCATCGGCCTGCGCGCCCACTACGTGGCGTCGTGGCACGCCGCGCCGCTGCTGTTCGCCTCCGGCCCCGGCGGGTTCATCTGCAACGTGTCCTCGCCGGGCGGACAGAGCTACCACTTCAGCTCGTCGTACGGGGCGGGCAAGGCGGGCCTCGACCGGCTGAGCGCCGACATGGCCATCGAGCTGGAGCCGACCGGGATCGCCTGTGTCTCGCTCTACCCGGGTTCGGTGTCGACCGAGTTCATCCTGTCGTGGTCGGGCAAGCGCGGCACCGACCTCGAGGGCGCCCAGACGCCACTGGCGGTCGGACGCACGATCGCCGCGTTGGCCACCGCCCCGGACCTGATGCAGCGGTCCGGCTCCATCCAATGGGTCGAAGACGTCGCCGAGGAGTTCGACGTCGTCGACGAACACGGCAAACGACCACCGAAGTATGCGAAGCGAGATGACTGACACACCCCGAACTGCACCACTCCCGACCACCGCATCCGAGATCACCCTCGACTGGCTCGACCAGGTGATGCGCAGCTCGGGGGCGCTCCCCGAGGGCACGTCGGTGGCCGAGGTCCACGTCGACCCCGCCGAGGCCGGTGTCGGCTTCATGGGTGAGGTGGCCACCGTCGGGTTGACCTACGAGGGTGAGCGCGGCGATGCGCCGGACCGCGTCGTCGTCAAGTTCCCGTCGCAGTCGCCCGACATCTTGGCGATGATGCATCCGACGCGCATCTACGAGCGCGAGCACCGGTTCTACGACGAGCTGGCAGCGTCGAGCCCGATCCGCACGCCGGCGATCTACCACGTCACGTGCGAGCCTGCGGCGACGCCCGCCGAGGAGTCCTACGTGCTCGTGATGGAAGACCTGGCGGGCCACACGCTGGGCGACCAGATGACCGGCGTGTCGGCCGATCAGGCGCACGCCGCGCTGCGCGGTCTCGCCAAGCACCACGCCCGGTTCTGGAACGGACGAGATCTCGACGACGTCGCGTTCATCCCGGTCATCAACGGTCCCCTCAACCAGGCGGGCCAGGGGATCTACCTCGCCTCGCTGCCGGGGTTCCTCGAGGCGTTCGGCGAGACGATCTCACCCGAGATGCGCGAGGTCGTCGACGCCTACCCGGCCGCCCAGCCGGAGATGCTCGACAAGCTGGCGGCGATGCCGCGGACGCTGGTCCACTTCGACTACCGCGCCGACAACCTCTTCTTCGACGACGAGGGCGAGGTGGCGGTCATCGACTGGCAGGCGATCAGCGTCGGCGGGGGCGTCGCCGACGTCGGCTACTTCGTCGCCCAGAACCTCAGCGTCGAGGACCGCCGGGCCAACGAGGACGCGCTGTTGCGGACCTATCACGACACGCTCGTCGCCGAGGGCGTCGACGACTACCCGTTCGAACAGTTCCTCGACGACTATCGCCTCGGTGTGATCTACGGCTGGATCATCCCGGTGATGGCGGTCGGCACGCTCGACTTCACGAGCGAGCGGGCGGTCGCGCTGTGGACGACCGTCATCGAGCGCATGGAGGCCGCGATCTTCGATCACGGCGCCCAGGAATTCGTCCTGCCCTGACCGTTCTCCCCGATTTCGTTCTCCCATGAAAGGACCACACCGATGAAGGTCGGCATCAACCTGCCCGCTCAGTTCCCGTTCGCCAGCACCCAGCAGATGATGGAGGTGTACGAGCAGGTCGGGTTCGACTCGTACTGGGCGCCCGACCACATCCTCGGCGTGTTCCATCCGGGGCTGTGGAGCGACATCCCGCTGTCCGACCTCGCCGCCGACCCCGATGCGTTCTACGACCCGTTCTGCTACGGCGCGGTCGTCGGCACGATGACCGACCTGCCGTTCGGCATCTCGGTCACCGACGCCACCCGGCGCGGCGCCGCCGACCTGGCGCGCACCGCCCTCACGTTGAACGACCTCAACCCGGGTGGGTTCATCCTCGGGATCGGCTCGGGTGAGGCCGAGAGCCTCGTCCCGTTCGGCTATCCGTTCGAGACGCCGGTGTCGACGCTCGAGACGGTGCTGCGCGATCTGCGTTCGCTGCTCGACGAGGGCGTGATGGCCGACGGCGGCCACGGGCGGATGGGCCTCCCGCTGCAGGCCGACGGGCGCGGTTCGCCGCCGGTGTGGGTGGCGGGCCACGGCCCGCGGATGTTGCGCCTCACTGGTCAGTACGGCGACGGCTGGATCCCGGCGTGGTGGATGACGCCGGACGAGTACGGCGAGAAGCGACAGGTCATCGCCGGCCATGCCGCCGACGCCGGGCGGCCCGCGCCGGTGAGCTCGCTGCTGCCGTTCATCATCTTCTCCGAGAGCCGCGACGCTGCGGCGGAGATGTTCGAGAAGGAGCCGCTCGGCAAGCTCTTCGGCCTGTTCGCGATGGGTCACATGTGGGAGCGCAACGGGCTGGAGCATCCGCTGGGCAACGATTCGCAGGGTTTCATCGACGTGGTGATCCACGGCCTCGACGCCGACGAACTGCGCGACATCGCCCCCACGATCCCGTTCGAGATGGTCTGCGAGGTGCTGTTCATCGGTAACTCCGAGGAGCTCGCCGGCCAGTTCGAGGGGTACGCCCGCAACGGGCTCGAGCACGTGGTGCTCGCCAACCTCACCGGCGTGATCGGCGGGATGGACGAGATCATGGCCCGCGGCCTCGAGCTCCCCACCCTGGTCAAGACGCTCCAGGACCTCTGAGCTGCATCGTCGCCGCCGTGGCCGCGATCGCCGCGGCGGCGAACAGTGCGGTGCCACCATCTTCGTCCCGAGATCATGGAGCAGCGCGACCCAGCCGAAGACGACCGGCAACCTCGAGCGGGTGCGGGTGTTCGCGGGAAGGCTCACCGCCCGCAGCGGCTCACGGTTCGCAGTCGCTCATCGTCACCTTCCAACCAGAGGCATGCAGGGTGAGGCGTCGTTCGGTGCGGGTGCGAGGTCGCCGACCGCAGTAGCGGAGGTGGTGCGCTGCCGTGGGGTCGGGCGCCGACACGTCGGCACTCGCCCGGTCGGTCGTCGGCGGGGCTCGGTCGGGAGCGTGCGGACCTGCGTCGGTCGTCGGCGGATCGGGCTCGTGCCAGGTGGGCGGCCGTTCGCGGACCATCGTCATCGGGGTGCCGTCGGGCCGGATGGTGTAGACGCGTCCGTTGGCGGCGCGGCGGGCGCCGAATCGTCGACGATGTTTGGCCCGGTTGTGGGGATTGCACCCGACCCCGGCGTTGTGCTGGTCGGTGCGTCCGCCGCGGTGGTGTTCGTCGAGGTGATCGACGTCGCAGAACCGGGCGGGGACCTGGCAGCCCGGGTGGTAGCAGGTCGTGGCGAGGAGCATCGCGGCGACCCGGGCGTTGCCGGTGAACAAGCGGGACTTGGTCCCCTGGTCGATGACGACCGATGCCGAGTCGACGAGCACGCGGCGCACGTGACCGGTCAATGCGGCTCGGAGGGCGGCGTCGGGATCGACCACGGCACCGGTGGCGGTGCGACACGTGCGATCGAGCAGCGACACGTCGCCGACACCGAACGGATCGTCGGTGTCGACGAACCCGTGGCGGGCGAGCGTCTCACCGAAGGTGGCGGCGTCGAAGATGATGTCGACGCACGTGGCGGGCGCCACCGGCCCGAGCCCGGCTTCGGCGCCGGCGTTGGCGACGACGAAGAGCTGGTAGAGGGCATCGGACCGGCGCTGAGCGGCGGTGCGGGGCAGCGAATGCAGCTTGGCGTCGTCGCCGTACCGGTCCCGACGCGCGGCGACGTCCTTGTCGAACTCGGCCTCGACGTAGCGGTCGAAGATGGCGGCCATCTCCGCGGCCTGCAGCGGGTCGCCGCCGTGGGCGTGCAGCTCGATGCCGCGTTCGCCGGCGTGGACGGTGGTGTCACGATCGCGCAACGCGGCGGAGGTCTCGTCGAACGCGCCGTCGGGGTCGGCGTGCTGCTCCCATTCGCCCATCACGATGTCGAAGTCGGAGTGTTCGAGGTGTTCGGCGTGGTCGAGGAGCAGGTCGGCGAACTCGCCGAGCCGACCGCCGCAGCGCGGGTTGGCCCGCACGTTGGCGAGCGTGTCGATGCGACTGGTGGCGATGCGTCCGGTGAACCACGCCTCGCCGAACTCGGGCACGGTGTCGATCAGGCGGGCGCGGCGCACGAGCCGGAACGCCTCGACCCCGGAGAGGCCGAGCGTGCCGCGCAGGTAGCCCTTGATCGAGCGGTGCTCGTCGCGCCCACCGACGCCCTTGGCCTCGCCGACCGCGACGGCCGCGGCCATCCGGGCTTCGAGCCGCCGACGCTCGAGCTCGATCGCCTGCAGCTCGCCGTCGAGCTCGTCGGCCGACATCCCTACGTACGCGTCGACCACGTCACCGAGCGAGCCTTCCAGCGCCCGGAGCGAGGGTTCGGCGATCGACATGCGCACACTCTAGCGAACATGTGTTCGATTCGTCAACTCCAAGATCTGGGAAGACGAGCTCGTGTGCAACGCTGCGAGCGATGGTCGACGGACGCGTGGAGCGGGCAGTGCTGTTCGACTTCTTCGGCACGCTCGTCGAGTACCAGCCCGATCGGGTCGAGATCACGTATCCGGAGACGTTCGAGTCGGCGCGACGCCTCGGCTTCGGTGCGTCGCACGACGACTTCGTCGAACTCTGGGACCGCGGCTCGCATCGGCTGGAGGCGGAGAGCAGACGCACGCTGCGCGAGTTCGACATGGCCACGGCGGCGCAGGCATTCGCCCACGAGGCGCGCCTGAACCTCGACCGTGACCAGTGCATCGAGCTCGGACAGTGCTTCGTGCGCGAGTGGCAGCGCGACATTCGCGTCGTCGAGGGCGTCGATGACATGCTCCGGCGGATCGCGCCCCGGTGGAGCATCGGGGTCGTCTCCAACACCCACGACCTGGGCATGGTGCCGCGCTTGTTGGCGGACGCCGGGCTGGACGGCTACGTGTCCGCCGTGACGCTCTCGGTGCTCCATGGTCGCTGCAAGCCGCATCGGTCGATCTACGAGGCGGCGTTGTCCGATGTCGCCGTGGAGCCCTCTCGAGCGGTGTTCGTCGGCGACAGCTACGACGCCGACTTCGAAGGGCCCGGAGCACTCGGCATGCGTGCGTACCTGATCGACCCCGCAGCCAGGCACGACATCCCCAGCGAGCGGCGACTCTCGTCCGTGCTCGACCTGGAGCCTCGTCTGGCGGAGATCGCCGAGCACTGAGCTCCCTCGGCGATCGTCGCCTGCGGGCGGTGCCGAACGTCGTTGCCGCCGTTGGTCGGCCAGACTTCCTCGGTGCCGAGCGAGTGCTACGCCTGCCAGCAGTCCGGTCCCGACGCGCCGATGCGCGAGCGGTTCGTGAGCGAGGGCGGGTGGCGTGTCGCCCACGATTTCAACTCGAGCCTCGCCGGTTGGCTGATCCTTGCCCCGTTGCGCCACGTCCACGCGCTCGACGAGTTGACCGCGGAGGAGGCGCAGACACTCGGACGGCTGCTGCGCGAGGCGTCGGTGGCCCTGAAGGCCGTGACCGGCTGCGAGAAGACGTACGTGATGCTGTTCGCCGAGGCGGAGGGGTTCGCCCACCTCCACGTCCATGTCGTGCCCCGGATGGCCGACCAGCCCGACGGCCGCCGCGGTCCGGCGGTGTTCGGCTACCTCACCGACCAGCAGCCGCTCCCACCCGACGCGCGCGACGAGATCGCCCGGGCGCTCGTGG
>CAYGLH010000034.1:0-1537 GCA_964350535.1 uncultured Ilumatobacteraceae bacterium | reverse complement strand
GCTCGGTCGCGCTCGCTGAGCGCCTTCGACACGCCGACCTCGCTGAAGCTCTTCAGGTACTCGCGCGAGGGCGGCTGGTGGAACCCGAGCGCCTGGATGTCGGCGGTGGCGCGGATGCCGTTGCGGATGCCCATCGCCTCCATCGCCCGGTGCGCGGCGCGCTTGTTGAGCGCCAGCAGCTCGAGCGGGATCTTGGCGATGCGCTCGGCGACGGCGAGGACCTCGCCGTCCAGGTCGTCGATGGGGAAGGCGCGGTTGGCGAACCCGGCCTGCACGGCGTCGATGCCACTCATCGCATCGCCGGTGAGCAGCGCCTCCATGCCGCGCCGCAGGCCCATCAACCACGTCTGCCACTGCATGTCCGGCGGCGACATCAGCCGCACGGGCGGGTAGCCGATCTTGGCGTCGTCGGCCACGTAGACGAGGTCGCAGGCGGCGGCCAGTTCGCTGCCGCCGGCGAGGCAGTAGCCGTGCACCTGTCCGATGATCGGCGTCGCCATGTCCCACATCTCGAAGTGGTTGCCGACGACGTGCCGACTCCACCACCCGTCCTGGGGGGCGGTCGCACGCTCGACGTCGTGGTTGACCGAGCCGAGGTCGTACCCGGCCGAGAAGCACGGTCCACCGCCACGGATGATCATCACCGACACGTCGCGGTCGTGATCGCCCTCCCGCAGCGCGTCGAAGATGGCGCCGCGCAGGGCGTCGTTGAGGGCGTTGCGCTTCTCGGGCCGGTTGAGGGTCAGCCGCCGCACGTGCGGGAGCGGGTCGTCGACGATCAGCACGGGCTCGTTGGTGTCACTCACCTGCCGAGCCTCGCAGGCCCGCACCCCCCACCACGACCCGTACACAGATCGCGCCGGCCCGTTTCGTGTCGGCGATGTTCCGGTGCCGCCGGCCGTGTGCCGACACAGATCGAGGGGGCGGCGGGCGGAACCTACGATGGCGCGCATGCGCATCGGGATCTCCATCGCCAGTGCCCAGCCAGGCGCCGGCAACGCCGAGTCGGTCGATCGGGTGCTCGCCAGGGCGCGTGCCGCGGCGGCCGCTGGGCTCGACTCGCTCACGCTCGGCGACCACCACAGCAACGGTCCGATGCCGTACGTGCAGAACGTGCCGATGCTCGGTCGGCTGTTGGCGGACTGGGACGAACGCCCGGCGGGCTGCCTCTTTCTCGTACCACTGTGGAACCCCGTTCTGATGGCCGAGCAGATCGGCACGCTGGCCTCGATCGCGCAAGGTCCCTTCATCGTCCAGACCGGCCTCGGCTCGCGCGACGAGATCGACGCGATGGGGATGCACGTCCCCCACCGGGCGAGGCGCCTCGAGGCGGCGATCGCCGCGATGAAGGCGCTGCTCGCCGGCGAGGTGGTCGACGATCCCGAGCTCGGCATCAACGGCGCATCGATCGCGCCGATCCCGCCGAACGGGGTGGAATGGTGGCTCGGCACCCACACCGAGGCCGGGCTCGACCGCTGTGCTCGCCTCGGCGACGCGTGGTACGCCAACGCCAACCTCGACGCAGCGATGGCCGCCG
>CAYGLH010000033.1:10883-18074 GCA_964350535.1 uncultured Ilumatobacteraceae bacterium | reverse complement strand
TCGTCGGTGCACTCCCCCGCAACGCGATGGCCAAGGTGCAGAAGTCCACGCTGCGGCGGGACCACGCCGACCTCTTCACCTGACGGCGTCCGCACCTGTTGGCGGGCTCACCGCCCCTGGCCATCGGCGCCGGGCTCGTTCACACTGGTGTGATGAGCTCACAACAGAACCATCCCTGGACGCTGCGGTTCGAGATCAGCGAGGACGACGAGCACTGCGACATGGTCGTCCACCTCGACACCGGCCTCCACCAGTTGCAGGGCACGGGCCGGTCACGGCGGAACCCGTCCGACCTGTCGATGCCGAGAGTCGGCGAGGAGCTCGCCGCGGCACGCGCCCTCCACGACCTGGCGAACCACCTCGCCGACGACGCCTGGGCGATCATCGAAGCGGCCGCACACGCCGACGCCTGAACACCGTCCCCGGCGGCACCAGTCCTCAGTGCTCGTCGGCGTAGTGGAACCAGCGGAGGTGCTCGAAGTCGTCGCTGGTCGACGGGTGCGGGAGGGGCTCGGGCATCGTCGCCTCGAGCTCGTCGAGCAGTGCTCGGGCCCGTTCCAGATAGGCGGGCAGCCCGCCTTCGGGGAGGACGGTCGGCCGTCGGCTCGCATGCATCCGGCCGTCCGCGTAGTGCACGTCGCGCAGTGACAGCGGCGGTGTGGCCAGCCCGTCGCGGTACTTCCAGAGGCCCGACTCGGGTTCGAAGCGGTACAGGGCCAACAATGAGCGACCGCGGTCGGCGATGATCGACACCGCGTCGACGATGTAGCGGAGGGTCTCGTCGTCGATGAAGTAGTTGAAGTTGACCCGCACCCAACCGGGCTTGATCCCTTCGCAACCGCGCTGGATCTCCCGTTCGAACGCGTGCGACCGGTCGAGGTCGATGCCGAGCAGCCGGTGACCGTACGGTCCGGCGCACGAGCAGCCACCACGTGACTGGATGCCGAAGAGGTCGTTGAGGACGGCGACCACGAAGTTGTGGTGCAGTCGGAGGTCGCCGTCGCGGATGGTGAACGACACGATCGACAGCCGCTCGGCGTCGAGGTTGCCGAGGATGTCGATGTTGGGGTGTGATGACCACTCGGTGACGGCGTGGCGGACGAACCGCTCTTCCCGGCGCTGGATCTCCTCGACCCCGACGGCGGCCTTGAGCTGGAACACGAGGCCGGCTCGGATCGCGCCGACGATGTCGGGTGTTCCGCCCTCCTCGCGGTGCTCGATCGCATCGAGATAGACGTGCTCGGCCGGGTTGACGTACGCGACCGTCCCGCCGCCGGGCACGTCGGGAACGCGGTTGGCGAACAGCTCGCGCCGCGCGACGAGCAGGCCCGGTGTGCCCGGACCGCCGATGAACTTGTGGGGCGACAGCACGATGGCGTCGAGGTAGCCGTCGCCATTGCTAGGGCTGCCCATGTCGATCGACACGTACGGGCCGGCGGCGGCATAGTCCCAGATGGCGATCGCCCCGTAGCGGTGCAGGAGCGCTGACACGGCTGCCGTGTCGGTGGTGATGCCGGTGACGTTCGATGCTGCGGAGAACGACCCGATCAGCTGCGGCCGGTCCGCATGGCGCGCCAGTTCCTCCGCCAGGCGGTCGAGGTCGACGTGACCGTCGCGGTCGGCGTCGATCGTGACGACGTCGGCGATCGACTCCCGCCACGGGAGCTCGTTGGAGTGGTGCTCGAACGGGCCGATGAACACGACGGGCCGCTCGGCGGCGGGGATCTGATCGACGAAGTGGTAGCGGTCGTCGAGCACCGACGGGATGCGGATCCCGAGCACCCCGATGAGCTTGGCGATCGCACCGGTGGCCCCGCTGCCGCAGAACAGCACGGCATGCTCGTCGGTCGCACCGACGCACTCGGCGATGATGGCGCGGGCGTCCTCGCGGAAGCGCGTCGTCTGCAGACCGGTGCCGGACGACTCGGTGTGGGTGTTGGCGTACAGCGGCAGGACGTGGTCGAGCACGTAGTCCTCGATGAACGACAGTGCCCTCCCCGACGCCGTGTAGTCGGCATAGACGACAGGTCGCGCTCCGAACGGCCCGTCGACCATCTCGGAGCGTCCGATGACCGCGTCCCGGATGGTCTCGATCAGACGCTCGGCGTTCGACGGTTCAGCACTCGGCACGGCTCAACACTATGGCTCGACGATCGACGCGCCGACAGGGCGCCGGCCGGCGGATCAGCCCGGCTCGGTGCCGACGGCGTCGGGGACGAGCAGCTCGGCGGACATCTCGTCGCGGCAGGCCTCGCAGATGCCGTGGACGATCGGTGGCATCGACGACTGCTCGAGCAGTCGCTCGGCGCGGACGAGCTCCTCGAGGTCCTGCCAGGCCCCGTCGCTCTGTCCCCGCCCGCACCAGCTGCAGATCGGGATCGGCGGCTCGTCGAGGTCGCGGGCGGCGTGCATGTCGAGCAGCGCGACGGGCGTCCTGCGCTCCTCGAAGACGAGCGCCGACACGAAGTGCACGGCACCGGCGGGCTCGGGCGTGATCGTCATCTCGAACCAGCGCCGGGCATCGGGCGCATCGCACCGGAACGGGACGTGCGCCGGACGTCGTACCTCACGCACTCGCTGCACGAGCGTCTGCCAGAGGTCGGTGAACTCGCTGCGCCCGAAGTAGGACCAGAGCTCGCGTTCGGTGTCGGGCACGGCCAGGTCTGCGGCGCCGTTCGACCGGGCGAAGTCGGCCCAGCCGCCGCCGACGTCCGTGACGACATCGGTGGCGTCGATCCGGTACTCGACCACGAGCGGTGCCGGCGTCGTGCGCGCTGGCGCCCGTCGGGCGGGCATCGACGTGACCGCCGCCTCGATCCGGCCCCACAGGTCGTCCGGCGGCGCGAGCAGCTCGAGATCGGACTCGCCGAGCTCCGCCAAGATGCCACCGATCCGCTCGAGGTCGGCAGCGTCGAGGCCGAGCGTGTCCTCGTCGTGCCGCATGGGCCCAGGCTATCCGCCGGCCGGAGCTGCGGCCGTCGACATTTATCGCTAGCTTATTTGACTTTTAGGTCTAAGTGAGTGATATTTGTGGTTCGCCGGCAGCGCGCCGCGCGAACAGAGAGGGGATCTCATGACCGGACTGCTACGTGGCGTCAAAGTCGTCGAGGCTGCCGTGCTCCTGGTGGGCGACTACCTCGGCATGCTCCTGGGCGACGAGGGCGCCGACGTGATCAAGCTCGAGCAACCGGGGACCGGCGACTATCTCCGCAAGATCCTCGGCCAGTTCGCCCCGGACTACTCCCCCCTGCACGTGATGACCAACCGCAACAAGCGCAGCCTCACGCTCGACCCGCGGGGCGCCGACGGCGCCGAGGTCTTCCGGCGGCTGATCGAAGAGACCGACGTGTTCGTCACCGGGCACGTCGGCGACGTGCCGGCCAAGCTCGGCATGGACTACGACACGCTGCGCGAGATCAACCCGCGCATCGTCTATTGCCAGGCCACCGGCTTCGGCGCCTCCGGTCCGTATGCGCCGATCCCGACGCACGGAGCCATGATGGAGAAGCTCGGCGGCGCGCCGGTCCTCGGCATGGGCGACAACGGTCGGGTCGTCGAGCTCGAGGAGGGCGTCCCGGCGAGCGGCGTGATCCTCGGGCCGCTCTTCGGCGCGTTCGCCATCTCGTCGGCGCTCGTGCAGCGTGAGCGGACGGGAGAGGGCGCCTACATCGACATCAGCTGCTCCGACGCCGTGGTCGCCTCGTCGTGGCCGAAGGCGACCGGCCTCCTCAACGAGCAGCACCTGCAGCCGAGCGAGGACGTTGCCACGTTCCCAGTCGGCGGCCTCGCCTGCGCAGCGAAGTACACCTACTACCAGACGAGTGACGAGAAGTACGTCCTGTTCTGCTGCATCGAGAAGAAGTTCTGGGACAACTTCTGTCGGGTCGCCGACCGACTCGATCTGTGCGATTGGCACTCCAAGAAGACCGTCGTCGACTACGGCGAGGACGACTTCGAGTTGATGGACGAGCTGCAGCGGGTGTTCCACACGAAGACCCTCGACGAGTGGATGGCGCTCTTCCGCGAGCACGACATCCCCGCCGGGCCGGCGACCAGCATCGCCGATGCGCCGGACGATCCGCACCTCCAGGCGCGTGGCATCTACGTCGACGAGCACCACCCGGCGATCGGCGACCTCCGCGTCGTGGGCAACCCGATCCGCACCCGCGGCCGCACGTTCGAGGTGGAGCGTCACGCTCCGGCGCTGGCGGAGCACACCGACGAGATCCTCGCCGAGCTCGGATTCGCCGGCGACGCCATCGACCGCTTCCGACGCGAGGGCGTCGTATGACCGGCGCCGCCCCGGCGCCATCGCCGGCACCGCTCGCCGGACGGACCGTGCTCATCACCGGTGGTAACGGCGGGATCGGCCTCGGCATGGCGACCGCGGTCGGGCGCGCCGGAGCGACGGTCATCGTCTGGGGGCGCGACGCGACCAAGAACGGTGCGGCGCTCGACCACCTCGAGGACCAGGGCGTCACGGCCCATGCGCTCCGCTGCGACGTCGACGACCCGGACGCCGTGCACGAGGCCTTCGACCACTCCGTCGACCTCGCCGGCGGCCGGATCGATGCTGCGTTCGCCAACGCCGCGCGCACGGGGACGGGCACGCCGGTCCTCGACCTGACGCTGGAGGAATGGCGGGCGGTGATGCACACGAACCTCGAGGCGGTGTTCGTCACGCTGCAGGCCGCAGCTCGGCACATGGCCGAACAGGGCGGCGGCGCCCTGGTCGCGGTCTCGTCGACGTCGGCGATCCACGGCGCGGCGAACAACGCCGCCTACGGAACCTCCAAGACCGCCCTCCTCGGCCTGGTGCGGGCGATGGCCGTCGGGCTGGCCCGTCATGGGATCCGGGTCAACTCGCTGCTGCCTGGATGGACGAAGACCGACCTGTCGTCGGGCGGCTACGGCGACGACCGCTTCCGGGAGGCGACGACACGCCGCACTCCGGTCCGGCGCTGGGCGAACCCCGACGAGATGGGGCCCGCAGCGGTGTTCCTCGCCGATCCGACCGCAACGTTCCACACGGGCGACTCCGTCGTGGTCGACGGCGGCTACACGGTGTTCTGACCCGGCCGGGTTTCGACCCCGGTGAGCGCGCCTACGTCGACCGCCGGGTGGAGCCAGGCGTTCTTCAGCCGTCGCCGAGGCGGCGGCCGTCCTGGCCGTAGACCTGGCAGCGGTCGCCGGGGAACGCCACGGTCGTGGTCCCGCCCGGCTTCAGCCAGTTCGGGACGACCCCGTCGCGACATGGCACGTTGGAACGCAGGATCTGGTCGCCGACCTTCACCCGCGCTTCCATGTGTCGACCCATGAACGCCAGGTCGCTCACCTCGGCGTGGTCCAGGCGGACGCGCCCCTCCGCCTCATCGCCACAGGGACGGAGCTCCACGTCGTCGGGTCGGATGCGGACGTGGCAGGGCTCGCCGTGACCGATGGGGAGGTGCTCCACCCCGCCGAGCCGCGACCCCGCACTCGCCCGCGGGACACCGTCGTCCCACTCGATGTCGACACCATTGAGGAACCCGACGAAGTCCGCGACGTACTGTGTGCGCGGTCGCTCGAAGACCTCGACCGGCGACCCGAGGTGCTCGATCGAGCCCGATCGCATCACCGCCAGGCGATCGCCGAGGGCCAGCGCCTCGGACTGGTCGTGGGTGACGAACACCACGGTGAAGCCGAGCCGCTGGTGCAGCTCGTGCAGCTCGCCGCGGACCTGGTCGCGCAGGCGGGCGTCGAGGTTGCTGAGCGGCTCGTCCATTAGCACCAGGGTCGGTCTGGACACGATCCCGCGCGCCAGCGCGACGCGTTGCTGCTGCCCACCGGACAACTGGCTCGGATACCGGTCGAGCAACTCGGTGCAGTCGACCAGCGTCGCCGCCTCCTCGACCCACTCCCCGCTCTTGTGCTCGGCCTTGAGCTTGCGGGCCTTGAGCGGGAACCCGATGTTGTCGCGCACGGACTTGTGCGGCCACAGGGCGTACGACTGGAAGACCATCCCGATGTCGCGCTTCTCGGGCGGCAAGTCGACGCCGGTCGAGCCGTCGAAGACGACCGACTCACCGATCTCGATCCGCCCGGACGTCGGGTTCTCGAGCCCCGCGATCGAGCGGAGCATCGTGGTCTTTCCGCATCCGCTCGGCCCGAGGAGGACGAGCAGCTCGCCGGGTTCGATCTCGAGATCGACGTCGTCGATCGCGACGACCTCGCGCTTTCCCTCGAAGACCTTGCGGAGCTGAGCGATGCTGACGTTCGACATGGTGTTGGACCTCCGTCGGGGGGTCGTGGGACTACAGACGTTCGAGCGTGTTGCTCCCACGCCCGAACGCCATGGCGGCGAACACGCCCATGGCGGTGATGACGCACATCGTCACCGCCATCGACGCCACTTGCGGATATGAGCCGGTCGTCCACAACGTGAACAACTGCGTGCCCATCACCTGGGTCTGGGCCGACCTCACGAGCAGGGAGGCCGCGAACTCATGGGTGAGCAGCACGAACATCAGGGCTGCGGCGCCGGCGAGCGCCGGGCGCATCATCGGCAGGACGATCCGCCAGGCGACCGCCAGGGGCCCGGCCCCGCTGACGCGGGCGGCCTCCGTGTACTGCTCGCCGAGGGCCATCCGGCCGGCCAGGATGAGTCGGGTCGCGTACGGGAGCATCAACGTGACGTAGACGAGGATGATCACCCAACGCGTGCCGTACAGCACCAGTGGTTCCTGGGTGTACACGAACAGGAAGCCGGCGCCGAACACGACCGCCGGCACGCCGAGTGGGAGGTTGACCACCACGTCGAGGAGGCGTGCGAGTCGTGGATAGCGCCGGTGATAGATGACCGAGGCGACGAGATAGCCGACCGGCAGGGCGATGGCCACACCACCGAGCGAGGCGATGACGCTGGTCCGGATGGCGTCGTACAGCTGAGGGTCGTCGAACAGCGCCCGGAAGTTGTCGAGCGTGAACGTTCCGACATCGATGTCGGCGGAGTAGAAGGGTGACAGCGACACCACGACGAGGGAGCCGAGCGGCAGGGCCAGTCCGAACACGCCGTAGAGGGCGATCGGCAGGATCGCCCAGCGACTCGTCCGGGTGTCGTTCTTGAACCCCTTGCCGCCATGGGTGACGAACCTGGACTGGTCGCCGAGCACGACCCGCTGCACGAACACGATGATCAATCCGAACACGAGG
>CAYGLH010000033.1:0-10873 GCA_964350535.1 uncultured Ilumatobacteraceae bacterium | reverse complement strand
GCGATCCCGGAGTCGAGCGGCGGCTCGGCGGTGAACGTGTAGAGCTCGGTGGTGATGACGCGCACGTTGTTGCGGGTCCCGAGCAGCAGCGGCGCGGTGAACTGCCCGAGCCCGAGCAGGAGGGCGATGCCGCCGCCGTACACGAGCACGGGACGGAGCAGCGGGAGCGTGACGGTGAAGAACGCTTTCGAGGGCCCCATGCCGGAGACCCGCGCCGCCTCCTCCAGCTCGGCGCCGACGTTGGCGAGCCCTGCGCGCACGAACACGTAGACGAACGACGTCAGCCCGAAACCCGTGACGATGATGATCCACGGCACGGTGTAGATGTCCACCGGACCGGTGTCGCCATCGAAGAACGGGAGCCACCGCAGCGCGGAGTTGGCGTAGCCGGTACGGGGAGCGAACAGGAACACCCAGCCGGTCACGTTGGCGACGGCCGGGATGACGATGGGCAGCAACGGCACGGTGGCGAGCCAGCGGGCACGCTGCGGGAGACGGGTCGATGCCCAGGCGAGGAGCACACCCAACACCAGAGCGATCGCCACCGAGCCGAACGCCAGTGCGATCGTGGTGACGATGGTGCGCCCGATGTCGGGCACCCGGGATGCGCGCCCGTAGGCGGAGGCGCCATCCTCCAGTGCGAGTTGCTGCAGCCGGATGAGCGGCAGCACGACGAGGACACCGGCCACCACGAGGAGCGTGGTCGGCACGGCGGCGCTACGGAGCTTGCGCAGCAGCGCCCCGGATGTCTGCGCACGGACATCCGGGGCGCCGGTCGCGGCGGTGACGGTCATCGGATCGTTCTCCCTGCTGGGATCAGCGTCCGAAGATCTCCCGCCACTTGGCGCCGTACTCCTCCGCGAACTCCGGTGAGCGCTCGGCCACCTGCGACGGGGCGGTCTGCTCGAGCGGGATCAGCCCATCGACGCCGGCGAGGGCGCTGGCGCCGTTCACGGCGAGCGCCTCTTGACCCTCCGGCGTCATCATGAAGTCGAGCAGGACGCAGGCCGCGTTCTGGTTCTGCCCCCAGCCGAGGCCGAAGGCGTAGAACGGCGCGGACCACGCAGGGTCGGGATAGCCGAAGTCGACCGGCGCGCCGGCGGCTTGCTCGTCCAGGATCCACGGCCCGGCGTAGGCGGCGACGGCGACCTCGCCGACGACGACGGCCTGCTGCAGTGGCACAGCGGTCTCGTACACGAGCGGATCGGTCGCAGCGAGCTCGACCACGAACTCCTCGCCACCGAAGTTGTCCTCGACGTAGGCCCACCAGTCGATGATCGCCGCCGACGTGCTGCCGTCGGGAACTCCGACCCGTCCGGCCAGCTCAGGGGCGAGGAGGTCGTCGAACGTCGACACGCCGTCCGGCACCTCATCGGTGTTCCACGCAAGGCCGAGCGAGTTGTAGTTGACGGTGAAATAGCTGTCGTCGACGAACACCTCGTTGCCGGCCCAATCGGCGGCAGATGGCCCGCCGATGGCGATGAGCTCGCCGTCGGCGAGGTACTTCTCGGGGACGGTCGGGAAGTTGTTCACCGCGACGTCGGCGCCGGATGCGCCGGTCTCGCGTTCAGCGTCGAGCGTTGCCTCGAGCTCGCCGAGCACTCGCTGGATCTCCAGGTCGATGTCCGGGTACGCGGCCTCGAACGCGCTCTCCAGGTTCTCCTGCTGGTTCGGCAGGTGCGAGGTGTAGAGCACGACCTTGCCCTCCTCTCCCGCTGCAGCCACCACCGCGTCCCAGTCGTCCGCGGCACACGCTCCAGCGGCCGCCGACGAGCCGGCGGACGCATCGCCGGTGTCGCCACCGGTGTCCTCCGGTGCCTCGCCCGCCGTGTCGTCGGACGCTTCGGCAGCCGTGTCGTCCGACGCTTCGGCGTCGGTGTCGGCGCTGGCGTCTCCGCCATCGTCGTCGTCGCCGCACGCCGCGATGACCAACGTCGCGGCGAGCACGCCGGATACGAACTTGACCTTCTTGGACATCTGGAATCTCCCCTCATGACGATGTCGTTGGTGTGACGACCGTAACAAGATCCCTGATCTTGGTCAAATCATTTAACGAAATATTCGATCAACTCGATCCGCGGCTCACCGGGCCTCCGCAGGTATGCGAAGACCGACGGTCCATCGCCCTCGTCCAGGGTCAGCTCCAGCAGCCATCCCGCGGCTCGGAGCCCCTCCACCGACGCGGAGAGGTCGCTGGTGCCGAACGCATAGTGGTGCAGCTCGGCGGTCGAGGTGGTGGCCCACAGCGTGTCGACACCACCCTCCAACAACTCCAGGATCATCGTGTCGCCGCGCGAGTGCACCCGGCGCAGCGCCACATCGCGCACGCCGTCGGGAGTCCACATCGGCCGGCGGATCGAACGCGGCGTCCCCCACGAGACATCGAAGAGCCTGCCGACGGAATCCATCCCCAGGTCGAGGTCGCTGGTCGCGATCCCGACGTGCACCGGCACGCCGAGCCCGCGAACCAGCGGGCTCACCTCGTCTCCACCGTGTCCGGGAGATCGCGTCGCACCACACCGTCCGCGAGCCATCGTTCCACGGCCCCCGGCGCGACACCGAGCGACCGGAGCACGACCTCGGTGTGCTCGCCGATCAACGGCGCCCGGCCCGTGGGGGTCGAGACGGCGTCACCGAGGTGGAAGACATTGGCGATCGAACGGATCGGGCCCCACTCCGGGTGCACCGTGTCGGCCAACACGCCGGACGCCAGGAGTCGGGGGTCGTCGAACACCAGCGGCTCCCACGAGGCATCGCGCACCTCCACCACGGGGTGGCCCGCCAACCGGACACACCAGTCCGCAGCGGACATCGTGGCGAGGACATCGCCGAGCTCCTCGGCCGGCGCGCCCTCGGTGCTGGTCGACGCGCCCTCGCCGAGCACGGCGGTGGCCAAGCGGGTCCGCTCGTCCTCGGTGAGGCAACAGACGGCGAGCCAGCCGGACGCGCAGGGATAGATCCGGTCGAACGGTCCACGGCCGTACTGATCGCGGTCGAGGCGCGGGAGCGTCGGCACGACGTCGCCATCCCGCCGGATCACGTGCGAGGTGGCGTACACGGACGAGTGCAGCTGTGGCGCTTCGAGATGGACCCCCTGACCCGTGAGGTCACGGTGCAGCAACCCGACGAGCATCGAGCACGCGCCCAGCAGCCCGTTGTAATGGTCCTCGTTGCCGAACGCACGCATCGGAGGGTTCCCGGCGCCGGCCGCTTCACTCCAGATCCCGACCATCCCGGAGTGCAAGGGCGCGAAGCTCTGTAGCGCCGACTTCGGTCCGCTCGACCCGTACCCCGGCGCGTGCAGGTAGACGACGTCGGGATTCAGCTCACGTACTCGCTCGGCCCCGATGCCGACCCGCTCGGCGGCACCCGGGCGGAGGTTGTGGCAGAGCACGTCCACCTCGCTGACGAGCCTCGTGATCGCCGGCCCGACCTCGGCCGACTTGAGGTCGGCGGCGAGCGACGTCTTGCCCCGCGACGCCGCTTCGAACATGTCGAGCAGGGGACGCATGGCATCACCGGTCACCGGCTCGACCTTGACCACCTCTGCACCGAGGTCGGCGAGCAGCCGACTGGCGAAGGGTCCGGCGAAGTACGCGCCGAAGTCGCCGATCTTCACCCCGGCGAGTGGTCGTTCGAGTGCCCGGCAGCGGGTCGGAGCCGGTCGCCGCGGCGTGCGCCAACCGTCGCGGCGGAGCGCTTCACCGTCCGCGTCGGCTGTCGGCGCCGGACCGCGCAGCGGCACGGGACCGCCCTCGATGCGCAGCGGACAGGCAACGATCTCGATCGTGCCGAGCTCGGGATCCTCGACCGTCTGGACGAGCTCGTTGTAGCGGACCTGGTCGTCGTCGAACACGTCGCCCAGGTCGCCGACCGGCAACGCCGCCAGCTGGTGGCTCCAGAACGCGTCGAGCCATTCACGGCGCGTGCGAGAACGGAAGATGCCCGGCAGTCGCGCCTGCATCGAGGCGTGCTGGGCTTCGGTGAGCTCGGCCGCCATCTCGACCGGGCCGACGTCCGGCGGGATCTCGTCGTCGAGCCCGAGCAGGCGGAGCGCCCGCCCGAATCCGCCGGCAGCGCCGGTGTGGACCATGATCAGCGCACCGTCCGAGCACTCGAACGTATCGAGCAGGAGCCGGCGCCGCCCGAGGTCGATCCGTCCACCGCCCTGCACGGATGACCCGCCGCGATCGCTCTGCCACGACATGGTGAGCAGTGCCAGCACGCCGTCCATCATCGACACGTCCGCCACTCGTCCACGCCCGCTCACCTGAGCAGCGCGGAGCGCTGCCAGCGCGGAGATCAGCAGGACGTATGCGGTCGCCTGCTCGATTCCGGGGTGGCCGAGGTAGATGGGCCCGCTCCGCACGCCCGCCTGCTGGCTCATCACACCGCTGGCGGCGGCCACCAGGGGTGCCCGCAGCGGCAGCGGTTCGAGCCCCGGAAAGGTGTGCGACCCGGACACCCGCACGACGACCAGTCGATCGTTGTGCGCGCAGAGTTGCTCGACCGTGGTGCCACCGATGCGGCCGGACGCATCGGTGACGACGAGATCGGCGGTCCGTGCGAGCTCGGCAACGAGTGCCGCGTCCTCCGCGACCTCCGCGTCCGCGACCAGACTCCGCTTGCCGCGATCCCACGCGTGGTGGAGCCCGCAGTCGCGCAGCGCCCCGCCTCCTCTGGGCTCGACCGCGACCACCTCGGCGCCGAGATCGGCGAGGAACATCGTCGCGATGGACGTCGGTCCCTCACCGACCAGGTCGAGCACCCTGAGCGGCGCCAGCACGCCGTCGCCGGATCCACGCTCGGCGGACTGCTTCCCCATCCCGAACCCCCTCGGAGCTTAATTCGCTATCTCTTTTTACTACGATAGCTAATGAGGCAACTCTGAGCAATCGTCCAACGACCGAGGGAGGGAACGCTGATGAGCTCACCTGCGGTGCGGGTGCCGAAGGCCGCTGCGCTGATCGCCGCACGCCTCCGTGCCCGGGTCGTGCGCGGTGAACTGCAGCCGGGGGACCCGCTGCCGGGAGAGCAAGCGCTCTGCCGGGAGTTCGGCGTCTCGCGCCCGACACTGCGCGAAGCGCTCCGGGTGCTCGAAGCCGAGGGATTGATCGCCGTCAAGCGCGGGGCGCACGGAGGTGCCCGCGTCCTGCATCCCGGTCCCGACGTCGCCGCCCGCCACGCTGCGTTGTCCCTCCGGCTCCAGGGCACCACCGTCGACGACGTCGCTGCGGCGCGACGCGTGATCGAACCTGCGGCGGTGCGTCTGCTCGCGATGCATGCTGCCGACCAACCGGCGATCCTCGACCCCCTCGAGGTCGCGCATCGTGAGGCAGCGCGGGCAATGGGCGACGACACGGCGTATGCCCACGCCTCGATCCGCTTCCACCAACGCCTCATCGAACTCTGCGGCAACCGGACCCTGACGCTCGCAGGGCTGATCCTGATGGAGATCGTCGCGCCGAGCAACCACGCCACGTTCGAGGCGGTCGACCACCGCGACGAGGTGGAGCGAGCCGCACAGACGCTCCACGGCCACGTGCTCGTCGCCCTGCGCGACGGCGACGCCGATCGCGCCGAGGACCTCTGGGTCGGCCACCTCGACGAGGTCACCCAGCACACGCTGGCGAGACTCGGCAGGGACGTCCCGGTGGAGCTGCTCGAGGCTGCCGGAGCCGCAGCTCCGGACCGTGCTCATCGCTCCGCGTAGCTCAGCAAGTCCGGCGCTGCGCCCAGCTGCCACAGGGCATCGGTGAGATGCGTACACGTCGCGGTGCCCGTCCATCCGTCGACGGCGTGCCGAACGGAGTCCAACCGCTCCCCCACCAGACCGCTCGCACTCGCCGCGGCGACGGGACACTCAGGTCCGGGGAGCACGACCGGCACCGCCACACATCGACGCACCTCGCCCGCGGTCGGGTCGAACTCGACGTCGATGACGTACTCGTGCACCACGGACTCCCCTGCGGACGCGGACGTGGAGCCCTTCCGCTGCTCCACCACCGTGTCGCGGAAGGACGACCGCAGGTGTCCTGCCGGCGAGACCTCGAGGCACCGCACGCGAGACACCGTGCCGGCCGTTCGCCGATCTCGTTCGCCCGCGACGTCGGCCAGCCGGATCTCCGTGCTGCTGTCGCCCGACGGCCCGTGGCCGATGCGCCGTGGCCCGCGCTGCGCCATGGCTAGCGGCAGCGTCGAACCCGAGCGCAGGCCGGCACAGATGTCCACCGGCACGCGGTGGGGCACCTCGAGATCGACGGCGTCCTCGAAGGGCGGCCGGGCACACCGGGTGAGCACCATCGCCATCGGGACGTCGAAGGTGATCGACCGCAGGAGCGACCGGGCGGCGCGGTCACCGACCGGCGCCAGCAGTTCGGCGATCGCCGCCCGGAACCCGCTGCGCGCCGACGACCCGACCATCGCGTCGACGCCAGGCACGACGAGCTCGCCGTCGGCCGAGCGCCCTCGCAGCGTGATGTCGAGGACGTTCCCGTCCCGCTCGTCGATGATCACGTGGGCGTGCGCGGTCGTCAGCACGTCGGTCCAGTCCTGCCCGCCGCGGTCGGAACCGCGGACCTCGACCACCAACTCGCCGTCGGCACCCGTCGCCACCGCCAGGTGGGTGAACCGACCGTACCCGCCCTCGCCGTGCCGTCGGGTCGGCGGATGGGCCGCGTCGAGACGCCGCGGCCACCGTCCGGCCGGAACCGCGTCGAGGTCGCCGAGGGACACCGGACCTAGGCGGTCCGCTCCGCCGCGCGCCGAGCGGCGACGACCGCACCGGCGTCGACCATCGCGGCAGTTTGCGGCTCGTCGAAGCCGATGGCCGCGAAGACCTCCGCCGTGTGCTCACCGTGCCCTGGGGCCGGACCCTTGCGGGCGGTGCCCAGCCGGGTCGGATGCACGACGTCGCCGATCATCCTGACGGATCCGGCCTCGGCGTGGTCGACCGCGATCACCCGGCCCGCGTCGATCAGCTCACGCTCGTGGAAGCTCTGCTCGGGGAGCCACGACTCGTCGCGGACCAACTCCGCAGGGACGTCCACGTCGCACAACGCGGTGACCCAATCCTCCGCCGTCCGCTCGACGAAGTGGTACGAGAGCGCCGTGGCGAGCGACGACGTCTCCCCTGCCGTCGCGGTCATGTCGTCCGGCCCGAGCTCGGCGAGCCGGTCCTCCGGAAGTACCGAGGTGGCGAGCCTGTGCACCTGCGCGTCGTCGACGCAGGTCACACAGATCCACCCGACGAGGCACTGGTAGAGCCGATAGCCCGCACTCCAGCCGTACAGCTCGGGACCGACCCGCGGGATCACCGACCGGTACTCGCCACCCGCCTTGTAGTACTCGGAGGTGGTGAAGACCGACGAATGCAACTGGGGTGTCTCCACGTACTGTCCGCGTCCGGTTCGCTCACGGTGGACGATCGCCAACATGCACGCGCAGGCGCCGAGCAAGCCGTTGTAGTAGTCCTCATTGCCGAACGTCGCGTGGGGTCGGTTCCCCTCACCCGCACCGATGGCGAAGATCCCGACGAACCCGGACAACAACGGGGAGAAGCTCTGCAGTTGGGACTTCGGGCCGCTGGACCCGTACCCGGGCGAGTGCTGGTAGATGAGGTCGGGTTCGATCGCACGCAGCGTCGCCTGATCGATCCCGAGCCGCTCGGCGACACCCGGTCGAAGGTTGTGCAACACGACATCGGAACCCTTCACCAGGCGCTCCACCACCTCGCGGGCCTCGTCGCTCTTCAGGTTGACGCTCGTGCCGCGCTTGCCGCGGTTGGCGCCCTCGAAGATCTCGACGAGGGGGCGCATCGGGTCGCCGTGGATCCCTTCCACCTTGACGACGTCGGCGCCGAGGTCCGACAGGAGACGCGCGCCGTACGGCGCTGCGAAGAACGTGGCGAAGTCGACGATCCGGATCCCGTCGAGCGGGTGCTCGAGCTCGTCGTCGGAACCGCCCGCGGGCAGTCCTCGACTCCGCCAGCCGCCGGCACGGATCGTCGCGCCCTGTTCGTCGAAGCGTGGCGCCGGGCCACTGATCGCTCCCGGCGTGTCCGACATCAGGATCGTCGGGCCGACGACCTCGATCTCACCGAGTGCCGGATCGTCGAGTGTCGCCACGATCCCGGCGTGGCGGACCTGGTCGTCGTCGAGCGCCTCGCCGGGTTCGCCGACGGGGAGCGCAGCGATCTCGTTCGACCAGAGCAGCTCGAGCCATTCCGCTCGCGTCTTGCCGCGCAGGATGCCGGGCAGCCGCTCCTCCATGATCTCGAGATCGCGATCGGTCAGCAAGCTCGACATCTGGACGTCGCCTTGCATCTTGGAGACCTCGTCGCCGAGGCCGAACACCTCCATCGCCCGGTCGAACGCGCCCGCCGCGCCGGTGTGGATCTGGATGAGGGTGCCGTCGGCGCACTCGTACACGCGCAGCAAGAGCCGTTTGTGCCCGAAACGGAGGTCGCCGGACCCGCTCTTCTGATCGATCGAGGCCTCCGCGCTGGCCTCGGTCCACCAGTTCATCGGATAGAGCGCCAACGCGCCGTCGCGGAGCGAGACGTCGACGTGGTCCCCGATCCCGGTGCGAACGCGAGCGCGCACGGCCGCGAGGGTGCCGATGACGGCGAGCATCGCCGTCGAGTAGTCGAGCGCAGGATGGCCGAGGAAGATCGGGCCCTCGCGCGTCCCGCCCCATTCGTTGACGACCCCGAGGTTGGCGGCGACGGCCGCGTCCCACCCGTTCCGGTCGCGATCGCGACCGTCCTGGCCGTAGCCGCTGATCGAGGTGTAGACCACGGCCGGATTCGAGGCCGAGACGGCGTCGTAGCCGAGGCCGTATCGGGCGAGGTGCCCTGGGCGCCGATCCTCGATCACCACGTCCGCGCCGGCCGCGAGTTCGACAGCCTGGAGCCGGTCGGCATCGTCGTGGAGGTCGAGGCCGATGCTCGACTTGCCGCGATGCCAGAGGCTGTGTCCACCGGTACGGCGCAACAGGCCGTCCGCGTCTCGCTCGACGAGGATGACCTCGGCGCCGTAGTCGGCGAGCAGCATCGTCGCCAGCGCGCCGGGCATGCCGCCCGTGAACGCGAGGACTCGTACGCCGCTCAGTGGACGGTTGCTGTGGTCGTCGGGCTCAGTGGTCAAGGGGGGTTCCTTTCCGGGGGGTCGATTCGGTGTCCGGCGCGTCCGAGCTGACGGGGGCACCCATCACGGCACGCGTCTGGCCGGGTGTCGCCGGTTCGCGGGCGTCGGCGGCGAGCTCGTCGGCCGAGTACGGCACATGCGGGTTGGCGTCGCCGGTCTGGTTGTCGTTCAGCCCGACCTCGATGATGACCGTGTCAGCCATCGGCAACTCCCCCGTCGGGGCGCTCACGCCCGAAGGCGTCAACGGTCGCACGGTGCATCCGCCGCCCGTCGAAGCCGATGCGTTGGGTCGGCTCGACCTCCAAGACGACACGACGCGGCGAGTCGAGCACGTCGACGTAGTACTGCTGGTAGGCCGCGTCGGCGTCGCGCCGAATCCGAGCGACGAGCGCCGGGTAGAACCAGTCCTTCGTCTCGCGGTCGTCGTGCACCGTGCACACGCCCTTGTACGTGACGGTCTGGCTGCCGTCGAGATCGGTCCCGGAGGACGACACGCTGATGCACACGCGCCCGTCACGCCGAACCGCGGGGACACGCGCCCGCTGGCCGCTGGCGGTGAGCCAGAAGCGGCCGTTCGCCCACACGTAGCTCATCACGACGCCGACGGGCCAGCCCTCCTTGTTGGTCCACATGAACACGCACTCGTCCTGGGCGTCGAGCAGTGCTGCTTCGTCATCGGAACCGAGTCCGTAGACGGTGACGTCCTCGTGGGTGAACCGATCGTCGGTGGTCATGTCGTGCTCCTTGCGGGCTCGGCGGATGGGACAGCTCCGGGGAGCCCGGTCCCGTCGCTGTGGAGGTGGCAGCGGACGGTGCGCCCGATGCCGACCTGGACACTCACCGGCTCCACCTCGCGGCACTTCTCCCAGGCATACGGGCACCGCTCGTGGAAACGGCAGCCGGTCGGTGGATCGAGTGGGTTGGGGACGTCGCCGGCGAGGACGATCTGTTCGCGTTGGCGCTGACGGCGCGGTGACGGCACGGGTGCGGCGGACAGCAGTGCGAGCGTGTACGGGTGGGCCGCCTCGCCGAAGATCGCGTCGGTCGGCCCTTCCTCGACCACCTGCCCGCAGTACATCACCACGGTCCGTTCCGTGAGTTGCCGCACGACGGCGAGATCGTGGGAGATGAACAGCATCGCCACACCGAGCTCGCGCCGCAGCTCGCGGAGCAGCCCGATGATCTGGTTCTGGGTCGACACATCGAGGGCCGAGACCGCCTCGTCGCAGACCAGCAATGCCGGCGACGGGGCGAGGGCGCGGGCGATGGCGATGCGTTGCCGCTGGCCACCGGAGAACTCATGCGGATACCGGTCGAGAACCGAGTCGCCGAGCCCGACGCGACCGAGCAACTCGATCACCCGCGCCCGCCGCGACGCAGCCGACGAACCGCGCACCAACGTCAAGGGTTCGCCGACGACCTGCTCGATCCGCATGCCGGGATCGAGCGACGAGTAGGGATCCTGGAACACCATCTGCGCGCGGAGGCGATGGCTCCGCAGCCGACGCTCGGAGAGCGTCGTGACGTCCACACCGTCCAGCGCGATCGACCCCGACTCCACCGGCAACAGCCGGAGCATCGCCCGTGCCGCGGTGGACTTGCCGGAGCCCGACTCCCCGACGAGACCGACCGCCTCGCCCTGGCTGATCGTGAGGTCGAGTCGGTCGATCACCCTGGCGTAGCGGCGGCGCCCGGCGAAGCCCGACGGAACGTCGAAGCCGGCGCAC
>CAYGLH010000032.1:10896-18804 GCA_964350535.1 uncultured Ilumatobacteraceae bacterium | reverse complement strand
CATGGAGATGAGCTTCGTAACCCAGGACGATGTGTTGAAGGCCGTGAGCAGCTCGGTGCAGGACGCGGCGGAGGCGGTCACCGGGGAACGCCCGACGATCGAGCAGATCACCTGGCACGAGGCGATGAACCGCTTCGGCATCGACAAGCCGGACCTGCGGTTCGGGATGGAGCTGGTCGAGCTGACCGACGTGTTCTCGGCGACCGAGTTCAAGGCGTTCGCCGGGGCCGAGGCCATCAAGGGGATCCGCGTCGAGGGCGGCGCCGACCAGTTCGGTCGCAACCAGCTCGACAAGCTGACCGACCGGGCCAAGTCGCTCGGGGCCAAGGGGCTGGTCTGGCTGAAGGTCACCGCCGACGGGTTCGACTCACCCGTCGCCAAGTTCATCTCCGATGCCGAGACCGACGCGGTCCGTCAGCACATGGGCGCCGAGCCCGGCGATCTCGTCCTCATCGTCGCCGACGAATGGATGACGACCTGCGAGGTGCTCGGCACGCTGCGCAACGATCTGGGGCGGCCACCGGTCTACGAGGCGCCGCACCGCTACGTGTGGGTCGTGGAGTTCCCGCTCTTCGTCGGCGTCGACAAGGAGACCGGACGGCCGAAGCCGGGCCATCATCCGTTCACGATGCCGCACCCCGACGACCTCGATCTGATCGAGACCGATCCGCTCGCGGTGCGCTCGATCGCCTACGACCTCGTGCTCAACGGATGGGAGCTCGGGTCGGGATCGATCCGGATCCACGAGCCGGAGCTGCAGCGACGCGTGTTCGGGGCGCTCGGCATCGGCGCCGAGGAGGCCGAGCGCAAGTTCGGGTTCTTCCTCAACCCGTTCGAGTACGGGGCGCCACCGCACGGCGGCTTCGCGTACGGGCTCGACCGGCTCGTGGCGATCCTCGCCGGCGAGGAGAACATCCGCGAGGTCAACGCCTTCCCGAAGACCCAGTCCGGCGCCGACCCGATGACCTCGAGCCCGTTGCCGGGCGACCCGAAGGTCCTCGCCGACCTGGGGCTGAAGATCATCCCGCCCGCCGACTGACCGAGGCCCCGCGGGCGGACCCGCCGCAGAACATCGATCCCGGACCCGGACCCTGTAAGGGATCCGGGCCCGGGCCGTCAGGAGTGATGTGACGGATATTTCGATGAGTCTGCCCCGTGCGGTATGAAACGCTTGCTGACGTGGCCGAACCCGCGCGCTCAGACACCGAGCTGGTGGTGGCGGCACGCGGGGGCGACAGCGGCGCCTACGGCGAGCTGTTCGAGCGCTGGTTCGATCGCGCCTACGACGTGGCCTACAACGTGCTCCGCGAGCGCGAAGCGGCTGCCGACGCCAGTCAGGACGCGATGCTCGCGGCGTGGGAGCGCATCGATCGCCTCGACGACCCCGACGCGTTCGGTGGCTGGTTGCTGCGGATCACGCGGAACCGCTCGCTCGACCTCCTCCGACATCGGGCGCGCAGCCGCCCGGCCGAGGTGAACGTCGTGCGGTGGCACCACGATCGCGGGGCGCACGACCCGGCGGCCGGGAGCGCTCCGGAGAGCCCGCCGGACGCGGCGGCGCGGATCGAGCGTGAGGAGATGCTGAGCGCGGCGCGGGTGGCGCTCGGGAGCAGCGACGCGAGCCTGCTCGACCTGCACCTGCGCCACGGCCTCTCGCCGGCCGAGATCGCCGAAGAGCTCGGCGTGACCCCGAACGCAGCCCACCAGAAGCTGTTCCGCATGCGCGACCGGCTGGGTCGAGCGGTCGCCGCCTTCTTGCTGTGGCAACGCGGGCGGCCCCGCTGCGCCGCGCTGGCCGCTGCGGTCCACGGCGGTGTCGACTTCAGCGCCGATGTCTTCGGCTCGATCGAGCGGCACCGGCGGACCTGCGACGAGTGCCGTGAGCGGTGCGCCGCGATGGTCGCTCCCGAGCGGCTGTTCTCGGCGCTCCCCGTCGTGCTCGCGCCCCTGGCGGTTCGTCACGTCGTCCGCGACGGGTTGGCAGGCGCCGGGATCGATGTCGTCCGGACGACCGCCACGCCCGCGACGTCCGAGCCGGGACGACCCCGCTCCTCCCGCGACGCCGGCGAGGCCGCGGCCCGCGCGGTCGACCGGTACGTCGACCCTGCGCTGGTGGGTTCGGTGCTCGGCGAGGTCGATGGCGGCCGGTGGCTCTGGACGACCGGCTCACCCACCGAAGCGGCACGCCGGGTGCTGGTGGCACCCATGCGGCTCGCCGCCGCCGGGCTCGTCGTCCTCCTCGTCGGCGCGGTCGTGGGAATCGCGATGTGGCGTGGCAGCGCCACCGAGACGACCGGTGCGCTGGCCCCGTTCGGCGAGCCCGTCAGCGCTGTCACCTCGACGTCGATCGCCGCTCGTCGTGGTCCGTCGGTGCCGCCGGCCGAGCTGCTGGACGTGCCCGTGCCGGGACAGTTCGGGACCTCGACGGCCGCTCCCACGACGACCGCAGCACCCGCCACGACGTCCACCACCGTTGCGCCCCCGGCCACTGCGGGACCTGCGGTGCAGCAGCCGCCGCCTGCTCCGCCGGCCGCACCTCCGGTGACGGCCGCGCCACCGGTGGTACCGCCCTCAGCCGAACCACCGCCGGCAGCCCCGACTCCCGATCCACAGACCGATCCTCGCCCCGGCGGCCCGCCGGCGACGACCGCGCCACCACCGACCACGGCACCCCCACCTCCACCTCCACCTCCGCCGCCACCGCCGGCCCCGAAGATCGCACGGTTCGCGATCGCCTCCGGCGACCCCATCCTGATCTGCGCCAACCCGTCCCAAGGCCCCCGCCGGTTCGACTGGGCCTCCACCGGCGGTTCGTCGGCGACGATCACCGTCGGAGGCGTGCCGCGGACCGTCGCGACGTCGGGGACGACCCAGCTGTGCGCCTCGACCGGCGAGCAGGCCCGGTTGGAGGTCGTCGGCGACGGCGGCTCGACCGCCGCGACCGCAGTGGTGCCCTGACCGCCGGCGGTCCGACGCTCAGCGCTCGGCAGGGTAGACCACGCCGACCTGCGCCCGGATCTCGTCCATCAGCTCCATCGTCGACAACGTCGTGGCGAGCGGGATCACGTCGCTCTCGAGCTCGCCGGCACGGAGGCGGGCCATGGCGTGCTGGGCCTCGTGGGCGAGGCCACGGTTGGGGATCTCGACCCGTTGCGGCTCCCCGCTGTTCGGCCGGACCGTGAACACGGTGGGGTGGTGGAAGGGTGCGTCGATGTCGATCCTGCCCTCGGTGCCGTAGACGTGCGCTCGCAGCGTGGTCCAGACGTCGAGCGAGGAGCTGAACGTGGCGAGCGCGCCCGAGGAGAACTGCACGACGCCGGCGAGGTTGCCGTCGACGCCCTCATCGGTGATCGTGGCGAGTGCTCGGACCTGCTGGGGATCGCCGAGCAGGAACCGTGCCCACGACAGCGGGTAGACGCCGAGGTCGAGCAGCGACCCACCGGCCAGGTCGGCGCGTCGGTGCCGGCCGTCCGGTTCGAGTTTGCGGATGCCGAAGGTGGCGTCGAACAGGCGGACGCGCCCGATGTCGCCGGCGGCGACCCGGCGTTGCACCTCCACGACCGCCGGGATGAACCAGGTCCACATCGCCTCCATCAGGAAGCGCCGGTTGCGGCGTGCCGCCGCGATCATCTCGCCCGCCTCGGCGGCGTTGAGCGCGAAGGCCTTCTCGCACAACACGTGGCGACCCGCGTCGAGCGCGGCGATCGTCATGTCGCGGTGGGCGCTGTGCGGTGAGGCGATGTAGACGATGTCGACCTCGCCATCGGCGTACAGCGCCTCATAGCTCCCGTGCGCGCGCGGGATGCCGTGGCGCTGCGCGAACTCGCCGGCGGTCGACGCGTCACGCGATCCGACGGCGACCACCTCGGCGTCGGGGACCGTACCGAGTGCCTCGACCACCGGGCGGGCGATGGCCAGCGACGAGCTCCGCTCCGAACGCCACGGCGACGTCGTCGTGATCACGATCGACCGCCCCGAGGCGCGCAACGCCCTGACGTGGTCGACCTACGCGGCGCTGGAGGACGCCGTGCGCAGCACCGACGCGCGCTGCCTGGTCATCACGGGCGCCGACCCTGCGTTCTGTTCCGGCGACGACGTCAAGCAGATCATGGGTGGTGGTGACCGTCCGCCCGACCTCGGCTCCCGCGAGCCCCGGCTCACCCCGGCGGCCGACGCGCTGCTGCACACCGACGTGCCCGTCGTCGCCGCCGTCAACGGCGCGGCGGTCGGGTGGGGGATGGAGCTGGCGATGTTCGCCGACATCCGGATCGCCTCGGAGCGGGCCAAGTTCGGCGAGCTGTTCGTGCTGCGCGGCCTGGTGTCCGACGTCGGTGGCATCGGCCGCCTGGCGTCGCTCGTCGGCCGGGAGAAGGCCGCCGAGCTCCTGTTCACGGGCGACGTGATCGACGCCGAGGAGGCTCGCCGCATCGGGCTGGTGTCCCGGGTCGTGCCCCACGACGAGCTGCTCGCCGCGGCGATGGCGATGGCAGAGCGGATCGCCGCCAACCCGCCGCTGGCGGTGCAGGCGCTGAAGGCCGGACTGCGGCGCGCGGTCGATCCCGACTGGGACGAGCTCGGCCGGTGGGTGTCGACCACACTCGGCCAGTTGTTCACCACCGAGGACCATCGCGAGGGCGTGAAGGCCTTTCTCGAGAAGCGTCAGCCCGTCTACGTCGGGCGGTAGTGCCGCGCTCGCCCGAGGGGAAAATGGTGGAGGTGGGAGACTTTCGCCTCCCACCCCCGAGCCAGCAAGACTACCGAGCTGTGCCGCGGACACAACCGTGAACATGCTGGTTGCAGTGGACAACGGCGTCCTGCCGGTGCACCTCGACCGCGTTCATGCACCGATGTCAAGTCCGCTTGTCGGAAAGGACACTTGACATAAAGACAAGGAACCTTTACGTTGAGGGCATGACAGATCGCCAGGACATCACGACCGACGCGCCCGCCCGTGGCCCGCGACTCAGTGCAGAGGACAAGCGCCAGCGCAACAGCTACCTCCGCGAGTTCATCCCGGCGATCGTGACCTTCGGCATCGTGCTGGCGGTCGTGGAGACCACCGTCGACGCCGGGACACCGGGTGCCCGTCTCTGGGTGCTGCTCCCCGTCGTCCCCATGATCGGCGTCGCCATCGCCCTGTACCGCGCGGTCCAGCGGTCCGACGAGTACGGCCGGGTCGTGATGCTGGAGTGCATGGCGATCGGGTTCGGGGTGTCGATGATCGTGGCGATGTCGCTCGGGTTCCTCGGGGGCATCGGTGTGGCCTGGACGTACGGCGGCTGGCTCGTGTTCGGCGCCGGGATGACGGCGTGGAGCGGGACGCTGCTGCTCCGCGGGATGCGCTGATGCAGAACCGACTGAAGGAACTGCGGGCGGTCAACGGCTGGAGCCAGGCGCACCTGGCGGACCTCCTCGGCGTCAGCCGCCAGACCGTCAACGCGCTCGAGAAAGGCCGCTACGACCCGAGCCTGCCCCTCGCGTTCCGTCTCTCCGACGTCTTCGCGGCGCCGATCGAAGATCTCTTCACCCCCGACGCCGACCAGCGTGCGACGGCGACCCGGGAGACCTCGACGCCCTGAGCGGCCGGTGTCGGGGAGGACGGCGGTGGTTGCCACACCCCGCGAGTACCGTGGCGCTCACCGACTCCCTCCGCAATCCGCCATCCAGCGCACTCACTCCGAGGAGGGACCCATGGGTTCCATCACCGACTCCGGTCTCAACCTGTCCGTCCTGCGCGGCACCGTTGCCGCCGCACCGCTGCGTCGCGACCTGCCCGCGGGCGGTGTCGCCGTGCAGTTCGACGTCTCGATCCCCGACGAGTCGGGCACCCATCGCGTCCCCGTCGCCTGGATCGATCCGCCCGAGCGCGAGGTCGCGCTCCTCACCGAGGGCCTCGAGGTGGTCGTCGTCGGGCGGGTCCGACGACGGTTCTTCCGGGCCGGCGGGGCGACCCAGAGTCGTACCGAGGTGCTCGTCAGCAGCGTGGTGCTCGCCCGTCGTCGGGCGGCGGTGGCGCGGGCGCTCGCCGGCGTCGCGCAACGGCTCGAAGCCCCCTGACGGGCCCGGTCACCAGGTGTGCTTGGGCGGGCGGCCGTTGTTCTTGGCGACGTGTCCGCCCCAGTTCAACAGCTCGCCACTGCAATCGTCGCGATCGATGATCACCTCGATGAGCACCGGTCCCTCGTGTCCGTCGGCCTCGGTGATCGCGGCGTCGAGCTCGCCGAGCGTGCGGGCCCGCAGGCCGAGCCCGTTGCCCTCACCGGCGTTGAACACCTCCATCAAGCCTGCGTAGTCCCAGTTCTTGATGCGGTTGTACGGGCCGTCGTGGATCTCGACCTCGATCGTGTACCCGCCGTTGTTGATCAAGAAGATCGTGGGGCGGGCGTCGTAGCGGATCATCGTCGACAGCTCCTGGGCGGTGAGCTGGAACGAGCCGTCGCCGATCAGTGCGATCACCCGTCGCGACGTGTCGCCGAGCGCCACGCCGAGTGTCGCGCCGACCGACCACCCGATCGATCCGTACTGCATCTGGATCTCGAACCGGGCGCCGGCGGGGAGCGACATGTTCGTGGCGTTGAACCACGAGTCGCCGGTCTCGGCGAGCACGGTGGTGTCGGCGTCCACCAGGGCGTGCACCCGATCGAAGAGGCCGGCGGTGGTCAACGGGGCGTCCGGCGCGGGCGTCGGTGCCTCGACGGGAGGTCGTCGCAATCGACGGTAGGTCTCGAGCGCCGTCTCGTTGCGCCGGACGCGCCCGGCCAGCGCGTCGAGGAAGTCGCCCATCGCGACGTCGGTGTACTGGCGGTCGGGCAACAGCACCTCATCGGGTCGGACGAGGATCATCTTCGTCGGGTCGACCGCCGACGTGTGCCCCGTGGTCGTGTAGTCGGTGAACACCGCGCCCGCATAGAGCGCGAGGTCGGCCGACTCGACCACATCGGCACAGCCCTGCCAGCTGACCGGGCCCCAGTACACCCCCATGTACGAGGGATGGGTCTCGTCGAACATGCCCTTCGCGTTCGGCATCACCGCGACGGGGTAGCCGGCGGCCTCGGCGACGCCGGCGAACGCCGCCTCCGCGCCGTACGGGCGGAGCTTCACGCCGCCGACCAACACCGGCTTGAGCGCGCTGTCGAGCAACTCGGCGGCGGCGGTCACCGCGGCATCCAACGAGTCCGGGTCCGAGCTGGGCGGTCCTGCGAACTTCCGGGGCAGCGGTGGCGACGTCGGCGACGCCGCGATGTTCGCCGCGATCTCGAGGTAGACCGGCTTGCGCGTCCGCAGGGCCGTGGCGATGGCATGGTCGATCTGGGCCGGCGCGGCGAGCGGGTGCATCACGATCACCGACTCGGCGGTGAAGCGGGCATAAGCGTCGCGCACGTAGCGGTAGTCCACTTCGCCCAGCGTGTGGTGGAGGAGCTCGTACTCCGCCGTGGAGTTGCTGTTGGGGCCTCCCGAGATGGCGATCATCGGCAGGTCCTCGGCGTACGCCCCGGCCACCGCGTTGGCGAGGCTGAGCCCGCCGACGCTGTAGGTCACGACGGCGGCCGACGGCCCACCGGTCGCCCGGGCATAGCCGTCTGCGGCGTATCCGGCGTTCAGCTCGTTGCAGCAGCCGACGAGCTGCAGCCGATCTTCGCTCAGCAGCTCGTCGAGGAGGACGAGGTTGTAGTCGCCCGGGACGGCGAAGTACTGCGTGATCCCGATCTCGGCGAGGCGAGACGCGAGGTAGCGGCCCACGGTCGACGGCGCGCGAGTGGTCATCGGGTTCCCCTTCCGAGTCGCGGTCGTGTCGGATGGTAGTCGCGACAGCCGTGGCCCCGTTCCGGGACGGTGGGGGCGGGGGCGGCCGTCAGTCGGCGGCCGGTCGGAGCACGAAGCCGGTCTGCAGCTTCGGGGTGAAGAACG
>CAYGLH010000032.1:7165-10886 GCA_964350535.1 uncultured Ilumatobacteraceae bacterium | reverse complement strand
TTCGGCGGCATCAGCAGGCCCTCGCGGGCCGTGCGCTCGATCTCCTCCACGCTCACCGGACGGATCAGGACGGCGGCGACCGCATCGCCCTCGGCAACGGCGTCGGCCACGAGGTCGACCCCGTGCTGGTATCGCACGGCGTGCGACACGTCGGCGAGCGCGTGTTCGAGCCATGCACCGTCGAGGCTGCGCACATCGTCGAAGGCGCCCGCTCGTGGCGCCAACCACCACCCCGATCCGTCGCTGCGCAGGAGGTAGAGGACGCCGCGTCGGTCCATCTCGGCGAGGGTGGAAGCGTCGGGCGGCGGCGCCTGCTCGAGGGCGAAGCACACCTCGAGTGCCGCGACGAGTGCGGTCTCGTCGACCTCGTCGTAGACCCGATGGATGGCCTCGACGCTGAGCTGCTCGGCCACCAGCTCGCTGACCATCGTCATCGTCTCCTCGGCGGCGCCGTCGTCGCGTCCGGTGGCGGCGCGACGCTCGTCCCGATAGCTGCGGCTGATGCCGTAGCGGTGGTGGCCGTCGGCGATCAGCACGTCGTCGGAGCCGACCTTGTCGGCGATCGCTGCCACGCGTCCGGGGTCGGTGACCCGCTCGACCAGGTGCTCGACGCCGTCGACGGTGACGCTGCCGACCGGTTCGCCCGGTTCGCGGAGCAGTGCGGTCAGGCCGCTGGCGAGCGAGAGACCCCACACCGGCGAGAGGTTCATGCCCGTGCTCCGTGTGAGGTCGAGGCGGTCGGTCGAGGCCTTCGGGGTCACGCGCTCGTGGGGCAGCACGCCGCCGGCACCCTCGTCGACCACCTCGAGACCGCCGATCACGCCCACGATGTCCCGTGCGGCGCCGGCGGCGTCGGTGAAGCGCATCCGGTACAGGGTGAACGAGGGGGCGTCGTCGGCGACCATTGCGCCCTCGTCGATCCAGGCGCGCAGGGTCGCAGCCGCCCGCTCGTACCGGCGGTCACCCTCGGCTTCGCGCGGGACGTCGACGTGGGTGATGTTGTGATCGCTGCGCGCCCCGAGGTCGTCGAGGTCACTGTCGGAGAGCACGTCGTACGGCGGTGCCACGAGCGGGGCGAGGTCGTCGGCTGCGTAGCGGTAGGCGCGGAAGGGGGTGAAGCGGGGCACCTCGACAGGATGCCATCCCGCCTCCGCCCGCGTGCAACGATCGGGCGCATGCGTCCCCTCGACGACCTGGACGCGATCGAGGTCGTGCTGTGCGATCTCGATGGCGTGGTCTGGCTGGCACACCGGCCGATCCCGGGCAGCGTCGACGCCGTCGCCCGCATCCGGGCGAGCGGTCGGCGTGTCGTCTTCGTCACGAACAACTCGGCATCCACCGACGCCGATGTCGTCGCCGCGTTGGGCCGGGTGGGGATCGCCGCCGACGGCGATGTCGTCACCTCGGCGATGGCGGCGGCGTCGCTGGTCGAGCACGGCGAGCGGGTGTTGGCCTCGGGCGGCCAGGGCATCGTGGAGGCGGTGGAACGCAGGGGAGCGGTCGCCGTGCCGAACAGCTCGCCGGCGTCGCTCACGGAGCCGGTCGACGCGGTCGTCGCCGGGATCGACTTCGACTTCGACTACCAGCGGCTGAACAGGGTGGCGGGCGCGGTGCGCGGCGGAGCCAGGTTCGTCGCGACGAACACCGACTCCACCTATCCCACCGCCGAGGGGTTGCTGCCAGGTGGTGGTTCGCTGATCGCCGCCATCGAGACCGCCAGCGGGGTGCGCGCCGAGGTCGCCGGCAAGCCCCATCGTCCGATGGCCGACGTCGTGCGATCACTCGCCGGGGTGCCGGCCTCGGCGATGTTGATGGTCGGGGACCGCCTCGACACCGACGGGCGGTTCGCCACCGAGCTCGGCGCGTCGTTCGCGTTGGTCCGGACCGGTGTGACCGCGCCCGACGTCGAGCTGGGCGCGTTCGACCGGGACGACGGCGGGCTACGCCACGTCGAGCTGGGCGCGTTCGACCGGGACGACGGCGGGCTAGGCCACGTCGACCGGATGCTCGACGTCGCCGATCTGGCCCGGCTCGCCGACGTCGTGACCTCGGCGCCGGCCTGACCGCCGGCCTCCTGACCAGGGGCGCGACGCATCCGCTCCCGACACCAGCAGGCCGAGGAGGATGCCACACGAGATCCCGATCATCGAGATGAGCGCCGTGCCCACGATGTCGCTGCCGTGCGACGAGCCGTCGCCCAGGATCAGCGTGACGCCCTCCAGGCCGAGCGCGCCGGGGACCAGCAGCCAGAAGCCGGGGAGGAACGTCACCAGCGGGGTCGGGCCCGTTCGTTGACGCGACGCCAGCAACGCCGCCGGCGTCATCGCCAACGCACCGAAGAAGGCCGAGAGCGTGCTCCCGAACAGCAGCCCGCCGAGCACCTGCGCGGAGTAGGCGAGGTACAGCACCAGCAGGATCCACCCCTGGGCGCTGCGCCGGGCGCCGTTGTACCAGGCGATGCCGACGCCGAACAGCCCCACCCCCAGCCACGGGGCGAGCTCGGACACCACACCGGCCGTACCGCTGCGGATCGCCCCACCCGGGACGCCGATCAGGTTCGCGCCGGCGAGGATGCCGAGTGCGAGCAGCACCAGCCGCATCCCACCGGCGGCGAGACGGGAGGACCCCGACACCGGCTGGCCCGTCGAGAGCTCCAACACGCCGATCGTCAACAGCCCTCCCGGGAGGAACACGATGAGCGGTGCGACGAGGACCGGGAACACGGTCAGGTGGTCGATCAGGCGCGCCGACCCGAACGCCGCGGTCGACACGATACCCGCGGCGAGCAGCGGCCAGAGCGCCTGGTACGACGGGTCGAGCGAGCGCGCCGCGATGGTCAAGCCCCCGATCAGCACCCCGAGCGCCGTCGCCAACACGATCTCGTGCCACCCGGCGCGCAGCAGGAGCGAGAGCCCGACGGTGGAGATGGCGTAGGCGACGAGCAGCAGTGCCCACGACTCCGGTCGCTCGCCGCTCCGGATGCGCAGGATCCGGCGGCGCCCCTCGGCCGGAGTGATCGTGCCCTCCTCGGCGTCGCGCACGAGACGGAACACGTCGTCGATCTGGTCGAGCCGCAGGGCGGCGGCGTCGCTGGTGCGGACCTCGGTGGAGATCGTCTGACCGCGCTGGACGGACAACACGAGTGCCGACGGCAGCACGAGCACGCCGACACCGTCGAGGCCGTTGATCTGGGCGACGGTGCGGACGGTCGACTCGACGTGGTTCACCGCGTCGCCGGCGTCGATCAGCGCATGGCCCAGCTCGAGGAGGAACTGCAGGGTGACCGTGTCCGTTCCGGTGCCCTCGACGGATGGTGCTGCGGTCGAGCTCGCGTCGTCCGGACCGCGCGTCGGTGGTGGCGGGACGACGCGGCGCGGCTCGGCGCGTCGCGTCCCGGTCGACGAGCGCCGTCGCGCGAGGGACAGGACCACCAGCACGACGGCGATGAAGACCAGCCCGGCCAGCACCACGGTGCCGATCGGGATGCCGGAGTCGCGCACGCTCGCCGAGATCCCTGGACGCTCCGGCACGACGACGGTCGACTCGACGGTCGTCTCGTCCGGCCCGGTGGTGGCGTCGTCGCCGGTGTCGGCGGGCTCGGTGGTCTCCGGGACATCGATCACGACCGGCGCATCCGGTGCGTCGCTGGTGACCGGGTCGTCCACGCCCCGCTCCTCGCCGGCAGGGCCGTCGGTCGGCGGTTCCTCCGCCTCCGGCTGTG
>CAYGLH010000032.1:6758-7155 GCA_964350535.1 uncultured Ilumatobacteraceae bacterium | reverse complement strand
TGTGCAGCGGTGGTGGCAGGTGGGTTGCTGTCGGCGGGTGGGCTCGCTCGTCGCACGTCGTTCGAACGTACCGCTAGCGTTCGCCGAGATGTCCTCGCGCCGCCGGCTCGACGCGGAGTTGGTCCGGCGCGAGCTCGTCGACACCCGTGCCCGTGCGCAGCAGCTCATCGAGGCGAACCGCGTCCTGGTCAACGGCGCCGTCGCCTCGAAGGCGTCGCGCCAGGTCGCACCGGGCGATGCGCTCCGCGTCGAGGGTCCACCGGCGCGCTTCGTCGGGCGCGGCGCGGAGAAGCTCGACCATGCCCTCGAGGCGTTCGACGTGGACGTCACGGGGCTCCGGGCGCTCGACGCCGGCGCCTCGACCGGGGGCTTCACAGATTGCCTCCTGCAACGCGGC
>CAYGLH010000032.1:3365-6748 GCA_964350535.1 uncultured Ilumatobacteraceae bacterium | reverse complement strand
GACGTCGGGCACGGACAGTTGCACGAGCGACTGCGCAACGATGGGCGTGTCACCAACCTGGAGCGGACCAACGTGCGACACCTGGGTCCGGACGACGTCGGGAGCCCGGTGGACATCGTCGTCGGCGATCTCTCGTTCATCTCGTTGCGGCTGGTCATCGGGCCGCTGATCTCGGTGTGCAAGCCTGGGGCCCCGATGGTGTTGCTGGTCAAGCCGCAGTTCGAGGCGGGCAAGGTCGAGGTGTCCCGCGGTCGCGGGGTGATCAGCGACCCGGCGATCCACGACCGGGTCCGCACCGAGATCGCTGCGGCGCTCGACGAAGCGGGGTGCGAGCTCGTCGGGTGGACCGACTCGCCGATCACCGGTGCCGACGGCAACCGCGAGTTCCTCGTGCACGCCGTGACGCCGTCCGGCGGGACGGCGGGCGGATGACCTCCGTCGCCGCGCTCGCCCACCACCTCCGGCCGGAGGCGCGCGATCTCGCCGTGTCGGCGCACCGGTGGTGCGCGGAGCGCGACATCGAGTTCTGGCTGCCGTCGAGCGACGCGGCGGCCCTCGACCTCGGCGTCCATGCGGACGATCGACCCCTGGCAGCGGCGGACCTCGTGCTCAGCCTCGGCGGCGACGGCACCATGCTGCGCACCGTGCGCCTCCTCGACGGTGCCGCGGTGCCGCTCCTCGGCGTCGACCTCGGGTCGCTCGGGTACCTCACCGAGGTGGAGCCGGTCCGACTGGAGGAGGCCCTGCAACGGTTCGTGTCCGGACCGGAGGCGGGGGAGTGGCATCTCGACGAGCGGATGATGCTCGACGTCACCATCGACGGGGGCCCGCCGCGTCGGGCGCTCAACGAGATGATCATCGAGAAGCAGCACTCCGGCCACACCGTGCGGCTGTTGGCGCGGATCGACGGCGAGCCGTTCACCCACTACAACGCCGACGGCCTGATCGTCGCCACCCCGACGGGCTCCACCGCCTATTCGCTGTCGGCGCGCGGACCGATCATGTCGCCGAAGCATCGTGCCCTGCTGCTGACCCCGGTGTCGCCGCACATGCTGTTCGACCGCAGCCTCGTGCTCGATCCCAGCGAGCGCGTCGAGATCGAGGTCGCCGGCTCCCGGCCCGCGGAGCTGTCGCTCGACGGCCAGCTGGTCGGCCATCTGGGGGAGGGCGACATCGTGCGCTGTGCCCCCTCGCTGGCCACGGCGCGCTTCGTCCGACTGGGGGGTCCGGCCTACCACCAGGTGCTGAAGGCCAAGTTCGGACTCGCCGAGCGGTAGCACGGGGCGCCTCCGTCGGCCTGTGACACCCGTGTGCGATGCTGGCGACCACATGCTGAGCGAGCTGCACATCGAGAACCTCGGGGTCAGCGAGCGGACCGACGTCCTGCTCGGCCCCGGGCTCACGGCGTTCACCGGCGAGACCGGCGCGGGCAAGACGATGCTCGTCGAGGCGTTGGAGCTGCTCGTCGGTGGACGCGCCGACGCCAGCCGCGTGCGGACGGGCGCCGCGGAACTGCGCGTCGACGGACGGTTCATCACCGGCGACGGCGTGGAGCGCGTGGTCAGTCGGGTGGTCCCGGCCGACGGGCGTTCCCGGGCGTACATCGACGGCAGGTTGGCCACGGTCGCCGAGGTCGCTGCGGCCACCGCCGAGCTCGTCGACCTGCACGGCCAGCACGCTCACCAACGGCTGCTCTCCACGACCACCCAGCGTGCCGCGCTCGACGCGTTCGGCAACATCGATCTCGGGCCGCTGCGGGCGTCGCGGGCCCGGCTCACCGAGCTCGACGCCGAACTGGCGGCGTTGGGCGGCGACGCCCGGGCGCGAGCTCGCGAGATCGATCTGCTCCGGTACCAGCTCGACGAGCTCGACGCGGCGGCGATCGAGGATCCGGCCGAAGACGAGGCGCTCGATCGCGAGGAGTCCGTCCTCGCCGATGCCACGTCGCACCGCGAAGCGGCCGACTCGGCGGGCGAGGCGCTCTCCGCCGACGGGGGCGGGCGCGATGCGCTCGCTGCCGCGCTGGCAGCGGTCGCCGAGCGGCAGCCGTATGTCGACCTGGCCGAGCGGTTGACCGACGTCCTCGCCGAGCTCGACGACATCGTCGCCGAGTTGCGCGCCACCGGCGAGGGCATCGACGAGGATCCCGAGCGGCTGGCGGCAGTGCGCGAGCGTCGCCACCTGCTGGTCGAGCTGCGCCGCAAGTACGGCGACGACCTGCACGCCGTGATGGCGTACCACGCCCAGGTCGCCGATCGCCTCGCCGAGCTCGAGGGGTACGACGAGCGTGCGGCGGAGCTCGATCGTCGTCGCGTCGCGGCGGTGGACGACGAGCGTCGAGCAGCGCACGAGGTCGCCACCGCCCGCCGTGCCGCCGCGCCTCGGCTGGCCGCCGAGATCGAGCGCGGGTTGCATCGCTTGGCGATGGGCAGTGCGCGGGTGGCGATCGAGGTCGGCGAGCATCCCGACGACGCCCCCGGCGACCGCGTCCAGATCCTGCTCTCGGCCAACCCTGGGTCGCCACTGCTCCCGCTCACCCGGGTCGCCTCCGGAGGCGAGTTGGCGCGGACGATGCTGGCGCTGCGCCTGGCGCTCGTGACCGACGCTGCGGGTGCAGCCGAGCACGATGCGGAGACGTGCGACACGCTCGTGTTCGACGAGGTCGACGCCGGGATCGGCGGCGAGGCGGCACAGGCGGTCGGCGCGTCGTTGGCGGCGCTCGGCGAGGCGCACCAGGTGCTCGTCGTGACCCACCTGGCACAGGTCGCGGCGCTCGCCGACCGGCAGGTGCTGGTCACCAAGTCCACGCGGCGCGGGCAGACCTTCACCACCACACAGGTGCTCGAGCCGTCAGCGCGGATCGACGAGCTGGCGCGGATGCTCTCGGGCGACGTCACCGAGTCGGCGCGTCGCCACGCCGAGGAACTGCTCGGCTGATGGCGCGTCATCCGCGCCCGGGCGGGGAGACCGCGGATATGCTGAGATCCCGTCCTGATGGTGCTCGACACGGGCCCCATCCACGTCGAGACGGAAGGTTGGCAGCATGCCGAAGCACATCTTCGTGACCGGAGGCGTTGCCAGCTCGCTCGGCAAGGGTCTCACGGCGTCATCGCTCGGTCGGTTGCTCAAGCTGCGCGGTCTGCGGGTCACGCTCCAGAAGCTCGACCCGTACATCAACATCGACCCGGGAACGATGAACCCGTTCGAGCACGGCGAGGTGTTCGTCACCGATGACGGCGGCGAGACCGACCTCGACCTCGGGCACTACGAGCGCTTCATCGACGAGAGCCTGTCTCGCAACTCCAACGCCACGACCGGCTCGATCTACCAGTCGGTGCTCGCCGCCGAGCGTCGCGGTGACTACCTCGGCAAGACGGTGCAGG
>CAYGLH010000032.1:0-3355 GCA_964350535.1 uncultured Ilumatobacteraceae bacterium | reverse complement strand
TGTCGACGTGGTGATCACCGAGGTCGGCGGCACGGTCGGCGACATCGAGATCCTCCCCTTCCTCGAGTCGATCCGGCAGTTCCGCAACATGGTCGGGCGCGACAACGTGTGCTACATCCACGTCACGCTCGTGCCGTTCATCGGGCCCTCGGGGGAGCAGAAGACCAAGCCCACGCAGCACTCGGTCACCGAACTGCGCAGTCGCGGCATCCAGCCCGACGTCATCGTCTGCCGCAGCGAGGAGCCGCTGTCGGAAGACCTCCGTCGCAAGATCTCCAACCTCTGCGACGTCGAAGAGCGCGCCGTCGTCAACGCCGCCGACGCCAAGAACATCTACGAGCTGCCGCTGATCCTCCACGACGAGGGCCTCGACAGCTATGTCTGCGACGTGCTGCGCATCGACGGCGAGGCGGACCTCGGGTACTGGGAGCAGCTCGTCGCCAAGGTCGAGGCCGCCACCCGGCCCGTCCGCATCGGGCTGATCGGCAAGTACATCGAACTGCCCGACGCCTACCTCTCGGTCGTCGAGAGCCTGAAGCACGCGGGCTTCCACCACGGCGCAAAGGTCGAGATCGACTGGATCCAGTCCGAGGACGTCGAGGGGTTGCTCGCCGGCGGCAAGCTCGAGCACCTCGACGGGATCGTGATCCCTGGCGGGTTCGGCTACCGCGGCGTCGAGGGCAAGATCGCTGCCGCGGGCTACGCCCGTGAGGAGGGCGTGCCGTGCCTCGGTCTGTGTCTCGGTCTGCAGGCGATGGTGATCGACTTCGCCCGCAACGTGGTGGGGATGTCCGACGCCACCTCCACCGAGTTCGACCCGACGTCGCAGCACCCGGTGATCGATCTGATGCTCGAGCAGCGCGGCATCGAGGACAAGGGCGGCACGATGCGTCTCGGTGCGTACTACGCGGTGTTGGCCGCCGGCTCACAGGTCGCCGAGGCCTACGGCGAACCGGTGGTCAGCGAGCGTCATCGTCACCGCTACGAGTTCAACGACAAGTACCGCAGCCAGATGGAAGAGGCCGGCCTGTGGTGCTCCGGCACGTCGCCCGACAACCGTCTCGTCGAGTTCATCGAGCTCCCCGGCCATCCGTTCTGGCTGGCGACCCAGGCCCACCCCGAGTTCAAGAGCCGGCCCGACCGACCGCATCCGTTGTTCCGCGAGCTCGTCGCCGCAGCGCTCGCCCGGCGGGGCGCGGCCGACGACCGGGGGGCGGACGACCGCGGGGCCGACGACGCGTCCGACGCACCGTCGGCCACACTGCACGCGTGACCGGCAACTCCTTCCAGCACCTCGACGAGCACACGGTCCATCACGGTCACATCTGGCGGTTGGTCACCGCCCGGTACCGGGCTCCCGATGGCACCGACTTCGAGCGCGACATCGTGCGCTCGCCGGGGGCCGTCGCCGTCGTCCCGTTGCGCTTCGACCCCGAGGGCACCCCGTACGTCGTGCTCGTCGCCCAGTACCGGCCGCCCTATGAACGCGTCGTCACGGAGGTCCCTGCCGGGATGCGCGACAAGGAGGGCGAGGACACCGCCGACGTGGCCCGCCGCGAGTTGGTCGAGGAGGCGGGACTGCGCGCCGGCCGCCTCGACCTGCTCACCGAGATGTACCCGTCGCCCGGCATGACCGACTCGGTCACCACGATCTACCTGGCGACCGACTGCACCGAGGTCGACGACGACCGCCAAGGGCCGGAGGAGGAGCACATGACCGTCGAGGCGGTCGCCCTCGACGAGGCCGTGGCGATGGTCGAGCGCGGCGAGATCCACGATGCCAAGACCATCGTCGGGTTGCTGCTCACGGCGCGTCGGGTGGCGGTAAGCGACCGCGACGGGGAGTGACCGCGTGGCGGAGGTCCTACTGCCGATCGAGGTCGAGGAGTTCCTCTCGTGGCTGGTCGCCGAGCGCGGCCGGGCCGCGAACACGTTGAAGGCGTACCGCCGCGATCTGCGCGGGTACTGCACGTGGCTCGACGAGCACGGCACCGATCCGCTCGAGGTCGACCGCGACCAGCTCGTCGCGTACGTCGCCGAACGGCAGGCGAGCGGCGCGGCGACGTCGTCGATCGCCCGCCAGCTGGCGGCGATCCGGATGCTGCACACCTACCTGGCGCTCGAGGGTGAGCGCCGCGACAATCCGGCCGCGGAGCTCGAAGGGGTCCGGGTGCCGTCGGGCATCCCCAAGCCGTTGAGCGAGGACGAGGTCGAGCGGCTCCTCGATGCGGTGCTCGTCACCGAGCCCGTCCACCGGCGCGACCTCGCCCTGCTCGAGCTGCTCTACGCCACGGGGGCGCGCGTCTCCGAGGCGGTCGGGCTCTCGATCGGCGATCTCGATCTCGACGGCCGTCTCGTCCGCCTCCTCGGCAAGGGCTCGAAGGAACGGATCGTGCCCTTCGGGTCGTCGGCCTCGGCGGCACTCGAGGGATGGTTCTCGGCCGCCGGCCGGGCGAAGATGGTGCCCGATCACTGGAAGCGACGCGACGATGCCGAGGCGGTGTTCCTGAACACCCGCGGGGCGCGCCTCACGCGGCAGTCTGCGTGGCTCGTGGTCAAGAAGTACGGCCGCCTCGCCGGCATCGAGGACAAGCTGTCACCGCACGTGTTGCGGCACTCGTGCGCCCCGCACTTGCTCGACCATGGCGCCGACCTGCGGGCCGTGCAGGAGCTGTTGGGTCACGCATCGATCTCGACCACCCAGGTGTACACGCGCGTGAGCCAGGAGCGACTGTGGGATGTCTACCGCAGCGCCCACCCACGGGCGCTGGCGGTGTCAGGATGAGCGAGTCGTGATGAAGAACCCGATCAGCGCCTCCGTCCACCTCGCCGCCCGCTTCTTCACCTCGCTCGGGCACCACCCGCCGAAGGAGGCGGGTGTGACCTGGGTGCGGTCGGTGCTCACCGATCCCGAGTGGGAGCTGTGGGAGCGCAACAGCAACCCGGACAAGCGGCACTCGATCGCCGTCGCCGAGCGCTTCGCCGATGTGCGCCCCGAGGCGACGCGGGCAGAGCTGGCCGGCGCGATCCTCCACGACATCGGCAAGCTCGAGTGTCACCTGGGCACGTTCGGACGGGTCGCAGGCACGCTGGTGGGGCCGCGCGGCGAACGTTTCCGCGCCTACCACGACCATGAGCAGATCGGCGCCGACATGGTTGCCGAGATCGGCGGCGACCCCGCCACCGTCGAGCTGATCCGCGGCGAGGGACCGGCGTTCGCCGACCTCGACTTCTGCGATCACGCGTAGCGGCGACGTGGAGGTCCCGTCGTCCGGGTGACCTCGTCGCGCCTCGGTCGGCCTCAGTCGAGGGGCGGGCCGACGAACGCGGCGTGGTACTTGCCGACGGCGGCCTG
>CAYGLH010000031.1:17765-19137 GCA_964350535.1 uncultured Ilumatobacteraceae bacterium | reverse complement strand
GCGTCGGCACGCCGGTCGTCCCGTGGACGAGATCGACCGTCCGAAGAGCGCTACGCGACGAAGGCGTTCACGGTGCGGATCAGGCCGACGAGGTCGCTGTAGCCGCGGCGGCCCCACTCGAAGGCGATGCGCGGGAGATCGGGGACGTCGTCGTCGCGGCGTTCCACCCGGCTCGCCCCGACGCGGTGGATGTCTCCACGCGCCGGGAGGTGGCTGAACCTGCTGTTCAGCACGTCGAGCTGCTCGTCGTCCGGCCGGTGCTGGAGGCGGACGACCAGTTGTGAGCCGACGTGGCGGATCGAGTGATAGTTGGCGTAGAAGCGAGTGATGTGCTCGACCGCGTCGGCGCAGGAGTCGGTGACGGTGTACATCTCCACGTCGGCGGGAGCCACCAGGCCGCGCGGCAACAGCTGTGAGCGCACCGTTCGGTCGATCTCGTGCCAGTAGTCGTCGCCAGGCGCCTCCAGCAGCACGATCGGGACGGGCACGCCCTTGCCGGTCTGGGTGAGGGTCAGCAGTTCGAACGTCTCGTCGAGCGTGCCGAAGCCACCCGGCAGGCAGGCGAACGCCTGGGACTCCTTCACCAACATCAGCTTGCGGGTGAAGAAGTACTTCATGCTGACGTGCTTGTCGTCGTCGGCGATGATCGAGTTCGCACCCGACTCGAACGGGAGGCGGATCGACACACCGATCGAGCGTTCCTGACCGGCGCCTTCCATGCCCGCCTGCATGATCCCCGGGCCGGCGCCGGTGACGGTCATCCAGCCGTGACCGGCCAGCTCCTCGGCGAGTCGGCGGGCCTGCAGGTACAGCGGATCCTCGGGGAGCGTTCGCGCCGACCCGAACATCGTGACCTTCTTGGCATCGCTGTACGGGGCGAACACGGAGAAGGCTTGCCGCATCTCGGTGAGCGCCGCCGACGCGATCTTCAGGTCCAGCGTGGAAGGCTGGTCGGCGATGAGTCCGAGCGCTTCGGAAACAAGCTCTTCCGCGAGACGAACATTCTCGGAAACTCCGAGCTCGCCGACCACCGCGCGGGCCCGATCGGCGACGGAGTCGGATACATCTGGCTCCATGCAAACGGGACTCTACGGGTCGAAGTGGTACGGCGTGCTCCTCGGCCTCCTCGCGACGGGCGCCGGGCTGGCGATGGCAGAGCTGGTCGTCGGGCTCAGCGACGGGGCGTCGTCGCCGGTGGTCCCCGTCGGCCAGGAGTTCATCGACTGGGTGCCCGCCTGGCTGAAGGAGTGGGCGATCGACACGTTCGGCACCAACGACAAGGCGGTGCTGGTGGCCGGAGCGCTGATCGTCATCGTGGTCATCGGGATCGGCGTCGGCGTGTTGATGATGACGGGCCATGCGGCTGCGGCGT
>CAYGLH010000031.1:0-17755 GCA_964350535.1 uncultured Ilumatobacteraceae bacterium | reverse complement strand
TGTCTTGATCGAAACGGATAGCAAAGAGCAACCCGTCCTGACGGTCGGCATCGGACTGGTCGGCGCGATGGCGGTGTTCATCCGACCGGCACCGACCCTCGGCAAGCTGCTCCCGACGATCGTCGGGACCGTGGTGTCGTGCGCCGTGCTGTGGTGGCTCGGCCCGAAGCCGGTCGCCACCGGCGACACGGCCGAGCCGATGACGATGGGTGTCGACCGCCGACACTTCCTCCAGGGCGCCGTGGGGATCGGCTCGCTGGCGGCGATCGCCGGTGGCGCAGGCCGATTGCTGCAACGGCGGTTCGAGATCGACAGCGAGCGCGCCGACATCGTGCTCCCGAGCGCTCAGGACGCCACCCCCGCGCTGCCGTCCGACGCCGAGATCGGCATCGAGGGCATCGAGTCGTTCGTCGTCCCGAACGACCGCTTCTATCGCATCGACACGGCGCTCGTGGTGCCCCAGGTCAGCGCCGACTCGTGGAGCCTGCGGATCCACGGGATGGTCGACCAGGAGCTCGAGCTGACCTACGACGACCTCGTCGCCCGCCCCCAGGTCGAGCGCTACATCACGTTGTCGTGCGTTTCGAACCCGGTCGGCGGCGACCTCGTCGGCAACGCGCTGTGGCAGGGGGTGCTACTGAAGGACGTGCTCGACGAGGCGGGGGTCGATCCAGACGCCGGTCAGATCGTGTCGCGATCGGTCGACGGCTGGACCTGCGGGACACCCACCGAGGCGGTGATGGACGGCCGCGACGCGATGCTCGCAGTGGCGATGAACGGCGAGCCGCTGCCCGCCCGCCACGGCTATCCCGTGCGGATGGTGGTGCCCGGCCTGTACGGCTACGTCTCGGCGACCAAGTGGGTCACCGACATCGAGCTGGTGCGGTGGGACGACTACGACGCCTACTGGATCACCCGCGGATGGTCCAAGCGCGGACCGGTCAAGACGATGGCCCGGATCGACACCCCCCGCAGCGGTGCCCGCCACGACGGGCCGGTCACGATCGGTGGGGTGGCGTGGGCCGTGCACCGGGGGATCTCCGCGGTGCAGGTGCGCCTCGAGGACGGCGAGTGGCGCGACGCCGAGCTCGGCGGCGTGCCGTCGAGCGACACGTGGCGCCAGTGGTCGTACGTGTTCGACGAGCCGCCGGGCGAGTACACCGTCGAGGTGCGGGCGATCGACGGCGACGGCGACCCCCAGCCCGAGGAGCCGGCATCGGTGGCGCCCAACGGCGCACAGGGGTACCACCGCATCGGGATCCGCATCGACGGCTGAGCACCGCACCTCGTTTGCGGGTCGGATCCCGGCCGGTTCGCCCTCAGGCGGACCCCCAAACGCCGGCGCTACTCGGAGCGGAGGTCGGCGGCCTTCGAGTCGAGGGCGCCGAGCAACTCGTCGAAGGACTTCTGGAAGGCGCTGACGCCCTCGCGCTCGAGCTGCGCAGCGACGTCGTCCATGTCGACCCCGACCTCGGCGAGCCCGGTCCACACGGCGCGTGCGGCCTCGACGTCGGCGTCGACCGTGCGGGCGAGGGTGCCATGGTCGTCGAAGGCCTCGAGGGTGTTGTCCGGCAGGGTGTTCACCGTGTGTGGACCGATCAGCTGATCGACGTACAGCGTGTCGGGGTACTCCGGGTTCTTCGTCGAGGTCGACGCCCACAGCGGCCGCTGCACGCGTGCACCACGGGCGAGGAGCGACTCCCAGCGCGAACCGGCGAACCGCTCGGTGAACAGCTGGTAGGCGAGCTGTCCCTGGGCCAGCGCCGCCTTGCCGCGGAGCGCGAGTGCGGCGTCGGTGCCGATCGCCTCGAGACGCCGATCGACCTCCGTGTCGACACGGCTGATGAAGAAGCTGGCGACGCTCCCGACGGTCGAGAGATCGGCGTCGGGATCCTCGGCCAGTCGCTCGAGCCCGCGCAGGTACGCCTCGACGACATCGGCGTAGCGATCGAGGCTGAAGATCAACGTGACGTTGATGTTGCGTCCCTCGGCGATCATCTGCTCGATCGGGGCCAGGCCCTCCTGGGTCCCCGGGATCTTGACCATCAGGTTGCGGCGGTCGATGCGCTCGTGGAGCTGGCGGGCCGCGGTCTCGGTGCCGGCCGCGTCGTGGGCCAGGCCGGGATCGACCTCGACGCTGACGAAACCATCACCGCCCTCCGACGACGCGTACACCGTGTCGAAGATCTCGCAGGCGCTCTCGATGTCGCGGATCACGAGCGACCAGTAGTCGTCGATCACCGGTCGGTCGTCGGCCACGAGCGATGCGAACTGTTCGTCGTAGTCGCTGGACCCGTCGATCGCCTTCTGGAAGATCGACGGGTTGGAGGTCAGGCCGCGGACGCCGCGATCGCGGAGTCGGGCGAGCTCGCCGCTGGTGACGTAACCGCGGCGCAGGTTGTCGAGCCACGGGCTCTGCCCGTACTCGTCGTGGAGGGCGTGGAGGCGGGTGGTGTCCATCGCCATTCAGTTCAGCAGGGTCAGGCCCCGCTGCACAACGTTGTCCGCGGAGATCCCGAGCTTCTCCAACACGAGTGCGCCGGGCGCGCTGGCACCGAAACGGTCGATGCCGACCGCCTCGTCGGCCCAGCGCTCCCACCCGAAGGTGGTGCCGGCCTCGACCGCGAGCGTGGGGACGTCGTCGGGGAGCACGGAACGGCGCAGGTCCTCGTCCTGCTCGGCGAAGCGGTCCCAGCTCGGCATGCTCACGACGCGCACGGCGACGTCTCGCTCGGCGAGAGCGGCGGCAGCATCGACGCACACGGCGACCTCGCTGCCGGTGCCGATCAGGATGAGGTCGGGCGTGCCCTCGGTGTCACGCACGATCCCGGCGCCGGTGCAGACGGCCGTGCCGTCGGTGACGACCGGGATGTTCTGGCGGCTGAGGATGAGAGCGGTCGGACCGTCGGTCGCCACCGCGTCGAGCCACGCCTGCACGGTCTCATTGGCGTCGGCCGGCCGCACCACGTGCAGGCCGGGCATCGCCCGGAGCGATGCGAGCTGCTCGACCGGCTGGTGCGTGGGTCCGTCCTCGCCGACGCCGACCGAGTCGTGGGTGAACACGAAGCAGGCGTTCGCCCGGGAGAGTGCCGCGAGCCGGATCGACGGGCGCATGTAGTCGGAGAAGACGAAGAACGTGCCACCGACCGGGATCACGCCGCCGTGCAGCGCCATGCCGACGAGCGCCGCGCCCATGGCGTGCTCGCGGATGCCGAAGTGCAGCTGACGCCCTGCGGGATGGTCGGCGTCGAAGATGCCAAACGCGGCGACGCCGGTGCCGTTGCTGCCGGTGAGGTCGGCCGAGCCGGTGATCAGCCCCGGCAGGCCGCCGGCGGTGGCGTCGAGGGCCTGCTGGATCGCCTTGCGCGTGGCCACGCTTTCACCGGGCTCGTAGCTCGGCAGGTCGGTGTCCCACCCGTCGACGCCCGTTCCGGCCCAGGCGGCCTGCCACTCGGCGCTGTCCCGGACGGCGGCGCTGGCCGCCTCCCACGCAGCGCGAGCCTCGGCCCCGCGTCCGGCGACGTGTGACCGGTCGTCGGCGACGAGATCCCCGGGAGCCCAGAACGGCTCGTCCGGGATCCCGAGGATCGCCTTCGTGCGTGTCACGTCCTCGGCGTCGAACGGGTTGCCGTGCGCCGCAGCGCTGTCGGTGTGATCCGGTGAGGGCGTGCCGATGTGCGTGCGCACGATGATCAGCGTCGGGCGGTCGGTGGTGGTCGAGTCGCGCAGCGCGCGCTCGATCGCGTCGAGGTCGTCGCCGACGTCACCGAGCTCGACGACGTCCCATTGGTAGGCGCGGAACCGTTCCGCGACGTCGTCGCTGGTCGCCAGCGAGGTGGGACCGTCGATCGTGATGTGGTTGTCGTCGAAGATGCAGGTCAGGCCGCCCAGCCCGAGGTGACCGGCGAGTCCCGCCGCCTCGTGACTGATGCCCTCCATGAAGCATCCGTCGCCGGCGATCACCCACGTGTGGTGGTCGATCGCGGCGTCGCCGAACCGGGCCCGGAGGTTGCGCTCGGCGATCGCCATCCCGACGGCATCTGCGAAGCCCTGGCCGAGCGGCCCGGTCGTGACCTCGACGCCGGTCGTGTGGCCGGCCTCGGGGTGCCCGGGGGTGATCGAGTCCCACTGGCGGAAGGCCCGCAGGTCGTCGAGCTCGATGCCGTAGCCGCAGAGGTAGAGCATCGTGTACTGCAGGATCGAGGCGTGCCCGTTCGACAGGATGAACCGGTCGCGATCCGCCCACGCCGGGTCGGCCGGATCGTGCTTCATCACCCGGCTGTAGAGCACGTGGGCGATGGGCGCCAACGCCATCGCCGTGCCCTGGTGGCCGCTGTTCGCGGCGAGCGGCCCGTCCATCGCCATGCCCCGGATGAGGGCCAGCGCTCGACGGTCGTGGTCGGGGGTCAGCGTCACCCGGCCGAGGGTAGCGCTCAGGCCCGACCTGCTACGAAGGTGCCAGACCCCCGCGCGACAGGTTCACTCCGCCGGGGGGAGCAGCGTGAACGGCACCAGGTGCCACGGCCCGCGGTCGACGCGACAGTGGGCGAACACCTGGCCGTAGTCGTCGAACTCGAGCTCGCCGCGCACGAGGCGGTACGTGAACTTGCCCGGCTCGACGGTGAACGGGCTGACGTTGCGGGCGATCTGCTCGTCGTCCTCGCCGGTGCCCCGGCGGAAGATCACCTCGAACACGCCACTCCCGCTCTCGTCGTCGGCGCAGTAGATGAGCGCCACGAGGTGCGGTGTGAGCGTCACCGGCGCCGGCGACGGCGCGGCCTGCGAGAACATCACCCCCGTCATGTCGATCCGCGTGCTCGGCCCGGGGGCCTGGCGCATCTCGAAGTTCTCGACGAACAGGGCGGACACGATCTGCATGGGGGCGAGGGTACCGGCGGGCGAGAAGGCGGCGAAGGTGACCTGCCGTTGCTCACGAGCCACCCACCGTTTGGTGGCCGGGACGTGCCTACGGCGCGCTGCGGAAGCGGATGCGCCGATTGCGCTTGCCCTTGTTCTCGATCTTGGTGATCTCGAACGGCGGCGCGGCGGCGGTGTTGGCGAGGTGCGTGCCGCCGCACGCTTGGCGGTCGAGCCCCGCGATGTCGATCAGCCGCAGTTGTCCGTCGTCGGTGGGCGGGGGCGCCACCGACAGCGAGCGGACGAGTCCGGGCGTCGTGGCCGCGTCGTCGGCGGCGACGTAGATCGACCGGACGTCGAGCCCGCGGGCGATCACGTCGTTGACCGGTGCGGCGAGCGCCCGGAGCCGGTCGTTGTCGATCGCCGAGAGATCGAAGTCCATCCGCCCGGTGCCGTCGCCGTTGATCTGCGCGCCCGTGACCAGCGACCCCTCGAACTCGTCGAAGACGAACGCGTTGAGCACGTGGCTCATCGTGTGCAGCGATGCCACCCGATGGCGGTGTGCGGCGTCGATGCGCACGGTCACCTCGCCCTCGGGACGTGCCGCCTCGTCGGCCAGTACGTGCCACCACCGCTCGCCGTCGTCGCCGCGCTCGACCTCGATCGTCGTCACCTCCGCGGCGCCGCCGGCCCATTCGATCGTGCCGATGTCGCTGACCTGCCCGCCGCCGCCCGGGTGGAACGCCGACCGCGACAGCAGTACCGCTCCCGGGCGGGCGTCGATCACGGTCGCCTCGTGCTCGTCGAGCTCCGGGTGTTCGTGGCAGAGATACACGGCCATGCGCCGATGGTACGCACCGGCCGGGCCCGAAATCTGGCGGGGATGTCGCGCTCAGCGCGACGTGGGCGGCAAATTTCGGGAGGGGATGCGGGCGACGACGCGGTAGGTGCCCGAGATGGGGACCGCGCCGAACTCGCTCGAGTCGACGCCGCCGGCGGCGCGATTGTCGGCGACGACATCCATCGTGCCGTCGCCGTGCACCGCGGCGACGCGCTTGACGAGCCAGAAGCCGGGGCGACCAGGGTGCTCCACGCACCGCAGCTGTCCGCAACGAGCCCGCCACGGGCGGACCGCCACCAGCCCGTCGCCGTCGTGGAGCGCGGGCTCCATCGAGCGGTCGGCGACGACGAAACGACGGAGACCCACCGTGGCAGTGTATGTTCGGCACCGTTAGCCCCCAGAAGGAGATCCCCATGCTCGGCAAGCTGTTCGCATCCGCCACCACCGCTCACGCGCACTGCGACCTCTACTGCGGCGTGTACGACCCCGCCCAGGCCAAGATCGAGGCGCTGTCGGTCGTCAAGACCGCCCAGAAGTACCAGGATTCCGACGACGACGTCTTTCGCACCCGCTGCATCTTCATCAAGGAGCAGCGCGCCGAAGAGGCGAAGCACCACCTCATGGTGCTGTGGGCCGACTTCTTCGCACCGCCCCACTTCGAGGAGTTCCCGCAGCTCCACGAGCTGTTCTGGAAGGCCATCCACCAGGCCGGTGAGGCCAAGAAGTCCATGGATCCCGCCGTCGGTCAGCAGCTCGTCGACTACATCGACGAGATCGCCGAGATCTGCTGGAAGACCGAGAAGGCCCAGCAGATGGGTGTGTACCCGCCGAGCTGAAGGTCGATCCCCCTCCCCACGCGGGGAGGGCGGGAGGTAGCGTGGCGCGCGCCATGACCCTCGAAGAGCTCGAGGTCGCCGCGGCGGCACGATCGACGCGCGACCAGATCCTCGACGCCGCCCTCGGTTGCTTCGCGCACGCGGGCTACGAGGGCACCTCGCTCAACGACATCGCGGCAGAGGTCGGCATCCGCCGACCGAGCCTGCTCCACCACTTCGGCTCGAAAGAGGCGCTGTACGGCGAGGTCTTCGAACGTCTGTTGTCCGACTGGTTCGCCCGGTTGGCGGACGCCATCGACTCCACCGCCCACGGCTGGGACAAGGTCGAGCAAGTGCTCGACGCCGGGTTCGGCTTCTTCGCCGACAACCCGACCTACGTCACGCTGATGCGCCGCGAGGCGATCGACGGCGGCACGCACCTCGGCATCGACCTCGCCGCCGTGCTGCGGCCGCTGTTCGATCAGGCCGCCGACTACTTCCGGCGGGAGATGGCCGCAGGCATGTTCCGCGAGCAGAATCCCGAGCAGCTCCTGCTCACGGGGTACGGCGCGTTGCTGAGCTATTTCTCCGACGCGCCGTTCCTCGAGGGCCTGCTCGACGAGGACCCGCTCACGCAGTCGGCGCTCGACGCCCGGCGCGACCACATCGTCGAGTTCTTCCACGCGGCACTGGTGCCGATCCCGCAGTGAGCGGCTTCGTCCCGGTGCGCGCCGACGCGCACGATCCACTCGACGCCGAGGCGCGAGCGCGCTGGCAGCGCTACGGCCAGAGCGAGCAGACGATCTACCCGCGTCTGCTCGGCTTCGAGATCGAGGACGTGCGAGTCGACTACTGCCGCATGCGGATGCCGTTCAAACCCGAGCTGCTGCAAGCCGCGGGCATGGTCCACGGCGGCGCGATCGCCTCGTTGCTCGACACCGTCGTCGTCCCCGCGGTCGGCGCTACGCTGCCGAAGGGCGCCGCCTACTCGACGGTCGACATGCACATCCAGTTCGTCCGCCCGATCCCCGGCGGCGACCGTGCAGAGGATGCCGTGGCCGAGGGATGGGTCGTGAAGCGCGGCCGCACCACCGCGTTCTGCGAGAGCGAGGCCTACGGCGCGAGCTCCGGCAAGCTCCTCGCGAAGAGCGTGCTGACGTACGCTCTGGCGTTCCCCGGCCACTCAGGCCGCTGAGGGCCGCTCGTTCCGCTGGCGCTCCGCTCGCCCGCATTCTCGACTCGCCGGTCGCCGCGTCGTTGCACGGAGCGTGACCGGGGGTTGGCCCCTGGTGGCGAGTACGGTGACGGGCCGATGTCGACGCAGCAGACCCCCGCCGCCACCCTGTCCGAACAAGCGTCGAAGGCGCTCCTCGCCGAGTACGGCGTGCCGATCGCCGACGAGCGGGTGGTGCCCGACGCGGCAGCGGCCGGCGCTGCGGCGGACGAGCTGGGGTACCCCGTCGTCGCCAAGCTGAACGGCGACACCATCGCACACAAGACCGAGCGGGGCCTCGTCCGCCTCGGCCTCGCCGATCGCGGCGCGGTGATCGCGGCTGCGACGGATCTGCTCGAGGCGGCCCGGCCCGACGACGGCGACGTCAGCGTGCTCGTCGCCCCGATGGTCGCCGGCAACCGCGAGCTGATCGTCGGCATGTTGCGCGACCAGCAGTTCGGGGCCACGGTGATGCTGGGAGTCGGCGGTGTGCTCGCGGAGGCCGTCGCCGATGTCGTGTTCCGTCCGGCGCCGCTCGACGCCGCCACGGCGGCGGCGATGATCGATGATCTCGCCACCCAGAAGTTGCTCGGAGCATTCCGCGGCGAGCACGCCGTCGACCGTGAACAGTTGGCCGATGCACTCGTCGGCCTCGGCCGCCTGGCCGCCGAGCGTCCCGACGTGGCCAGCGTCGATGTCAACCCGCTGATCGTCCAACCCGACGGCTCGCTCGTCGCGGTCGACGGCCTCGTCGAGCTCGCCGACGGCGACGCCGCCGGAACAGCGGTGGAGCGGCGCCCGCGACCGACCGACGAGCAGTTCCGAGCCCTGTTCGAGCCGCGCGGCGTGTTGGTCACCGGCGCCTCCACCCACCCGGGCAAGTTCGGGTTCGTGTCCCTGCACAACCTGCTCGCCAGCGGCTACGCCGGGGGTGTGTACGGGACCAATCTGAAGGGCGAGGAGGTGCTCGGTATCGCCACCGTCGCAGACATCGCCGAGCTCCCTGACGGCGAGATCGATCTCGTCTTCGTGTGCACGCCGGCCTCGGCCAACCCCGACCTGTTGCGGGCGTGCGCGGCGAAGGGCATCGGCGCCGCGTTCCTCACCTCGGCCGGATACGGCGAGGCGGGGGAGGACGGCCGACGCGCCGAGGAGGAGCTCGTCGCGCTCGCCGACGAGCTGGGCATCCTGCTCGCCGGCCCGAACGGTCAGGGCGTCGTCAGCACGCCAGCGGACCTCTGTGCCCAGATCGTCGCGCCGTATCCGCCGAAGGGTCGGATCGGGGTCGCCAGCCAGAGTGGCAACTTCGTGTCGAGCTTCATGAACCTCGCCCGCGCCTCGGGCGTCGGCATCAGTCGCGCCGTGTCGGCGGGCAACGCCGCCGCCGTCACGGTCGCCGACTACCTCGACTTCTACGCCGACGACGACGAGACGGCCGTCGGTCTCGCGTACGTCGAGGGGATCCGCGATGGTCGCGGACTGATGGAGCAACTGGGCGCTTGCGCCGCCCGCAAGCCACTCGTGCTGGTCAAGGGTGGTGCCACCGAAGGCGGTGCCGCTGCTGCCGCCAGCCACACCGGCGCCCTCGCCGCCGACGACAAGATCTTCGACGGCGCATGCCGTGCCGCCGGCATCGCCCGCGCCGGCACGGTGACCGAGGCGTTCGAGGCGGCGGCGACGTTCGCCACCCAGCCGCTGCCGGCGGGGCCGAACACGGTCGTGCTCACCACCGCCGGTGGGTGGGGCGTCGTCACCGCCGACGCGATCACCCGCGACGGCCAGATCGCGTTGCTCGAACTGCCCGACGACCTGCGCGAGGCGATCGATGCGAAGCTCCCGCCGCGGTGGAGTCGGAACAACCCGGTCGACTGCGCCGGCGGCGAGACCCGCGACACGATTCCCGAGGTGCTCGAGCTGATCGCCTCGCATCCCGAGGTGCACGCCGTCATCTACCTCGGTCTCGGCATCCAATCGAACCAGGCGAGGATGATGCGCGACGGGCGCTTCTATCCGGAGCACGGACTGGAGCGCATCGTCGCCTACCACGAACGCCAGGACACCCGCTTCGCCGAGGCGGCCCACGAGCTGAGCGAGCAGACGGGCAAGCCGATCCTCACCGCCACGGAGCTGGCCGTCGCCGACCCCGACAACCCCGGCCCGGCGACCGTGCGGCGCACCGGGCGCGTCTGCTACCCGAGCGGTGACCGCGCCGTCACCGCCCTCGGCCATCTCGTCCGCTACCGCCAGTTCCTCGACCGGGCCGGTCGGTGAGCCCCGGCGGGCGGCAGCGGGGACGGGTGGTCCCGTGGCTGGTCGTGTTGCTGGTGGCGACGATCCCGGCGATCGGGCTGTACGCCCTCGCGGGGTGGGCCGGCGACCAGGCCGATGCCGCCGGGGGAGAACCCGCGCCCGAACCGCCCGCGGCCGCGCAAGCGGATCCGGCCGACCCGATGAGCACCGGGATCGTGTCGGCGCGGCGATTCCCGACGATCGTGTCGCGGGCGATCAGCGTCGACGACCTGCAGGCCGAGGCGGTGCCCTTCCTCGGCACGTTGAACGACCGCTCGTGCGCCGCGATCTCGGTCGACGGTGTCGACGTCGGCACGCACAACCCGGAGCTGGCGGTGATCCCGGCGAGCAACCAGAAGATCGTGGTCGCCGCCGTCGCGCTCGACCTGCTGGGACCCGACTTCACGTACGAGACCACGGTCGCCGCCGCCGGCGAGCCGGTGGGCGGAGTGGTCGAGGGCGACCTGTACCTCGTCGGCGGGGGCGATCCACTGCTGTCGTCGGACTGGTACCCGACGTCCAACCTCGAGCGCAACCCGGTGCAGTCACCCACGTCCCTCGACGCGCTCGCCGACCAGGTGGCGGCGGCAGGGATCACCTCGGTCACCGGCAGCGTCGTCGGCGACGGCTCGCGCTACGACGACGAGCTGTTCGCGCCCGGATGGGGCGCCGGCGTCGCCGGACTCGAGGCGGGCCCGTACGACGCACTGCTCGTCAACGACTCGCGAGTGCTCGGCGACGAGCTCAAGGCGAACGACCCCAACGAGGGCGCGGCGCGCGAGTTCCAGCGGATGCTCGTCGAGCGTGGGATCACGGTCGGCGGCACGCCGACGGCCGGCGCCGCTCCCGACGGTGCGGTCGCCGTGGCGTCGATCGAGTCTGCGCCGTTGACGGATGTGATCACCGAGATGCTCACGACCAGCGACAACAACACCGCAGAGCTGATGGTGAAGGAGATCGGTGTGGCGGCGGTCGGTGAAGGCACCCGCCCGGCGGGACTGGAGGCGATGCGCGTCGCCCTCGACGATGCGGGCATCAACGTGTCGGAGATCGTCCTGGCCGACGGGTCGGGCCTCAGCCTCGACAACCGGTTGACCTGCGCGGCGCTGCTGTCGATCCTGCAGGACGGCGACGTCGCCGGACCGATCTCGGCGGGCCTGGCGGTCGCCGGCGAGACCGGCACGCTGTCCGATGCGTTCGTCGATCACGAGCTCGCCGGTCGGCTGGTGGCCAAGACGGGGACCCTGAACAACCCGCCGTTCAACGAGGACCCGCCCGCCGTGAAGGCGCTGGCGGGGTACGTCGGCATCGACGGGGGAGGCGCCGAGGAGTTCGTGCTGATCCTCAACGGACCGACCATCTCCGACCAGAGCGAGTACCGGCCGATCTGGGATCAGCTGGCCGACGTCCTCGCCTCGTACCCCTCCGGGCCGACGCCGGCCGAACTGGGGCCGCGATGAGCGTCGAACTCGTCGCCGCACCGTCCCGCTACCCCCGTGGGCCGCTGCTCGCTCTGCTGGTCATCGCCGTCGTTCCGGCGATCGGGCTCTTCCTGCTCCGTCAGTGGAGCGACGAGGTCGCCGACGAACACGAAGCGGTCGAGGAGTCGGCGGTCGAGTACGACTCCGAGTTCACGCAGGCCGAGCTCGAGCGGCCGCCGACCCCGCAGCTCGAGACCGGCCTGCTCGACGTGCGGCGCGCCCCCGCGCTCATCGCCGACACGGCGAACATCGAGCAGCTCGGCGCCGACATGCAGAACCTCTACGCGTTCGTCGGCCCCGAGTCGTGTGTCGCGCTGTCCGTCGACGGTCGCCCGGTCGCCGGGGCCAACACGGACACGGTGGCGATCCCCGGCTCGACCGAGAAGCTGCTCGTCGGCACGGTCGCGCTCGAGGTGCTCGGCCCGGAGTTCCGCTACACGACCAGCCTGGTCGGGCCGCCACCCGAGGACGGGAGGATCGACGGCGACGTCTATCTGGTCGGCGGGGGCGACCCGGTGCTGATCTCCGAGGAGTTCCCGAACGGGGAGGACGAGTACCCGCCCTTCGCCACCACCTCGCTCGACGAGCTCGCCGACCGCTTCGTCGCCGCAGGTGTGGAGTTCATCGACGGCGCGATCGTCGGTGACGGCACTCGCTACGACGACGAGTGGTTCGTCGAGGGATGGGCCGACGATGTGCCCGTTATCGAGGCCGGGCCCTACGACGCGCTGATGGTCAACGATTCTCGCCGGCTGTACAGCTCGCAGGTCCAGGACGACCCGAACCTGGCGGCGGCGCGTGAGTTCGTGCGCCTGCTGAATGAGCGCGGCGTGGTCGTGAACTTCGGGTGGGACACCGGATCGGCGGCGGAGGACGACGCGGCGACCGTCGAGTCGGGCGAGGCGCCGCCGGTGCGCAGCACGCTCGCATCGATCGAGTCGGCCCCGCTCGGTGAGATCGTCGGTGAGATGAACGTCAACAGCGACGACAACACGGCCGAACTGATGCTCAAGGAGATCGGCTTCTCCGTCGACGGCGATGGCTCGCGCACGGCGGGGCTGAACGTGGTCGATCGCACGCTCCGGGGCTGGGGCGTGCCGATGGAGGGCGTGAGGATCCTCGACGGCTCGGGCCTCCACGCGTCCAACCGGTTGAGCTGCGACACCCTGCTCGCGGTCCTGCAGCGCGGACGGACGCTCGGCCTGCCGGCCACGCTCGCCATCGCCGGCCGCTCCGGCACTCTGGCGGGCGACTTCGTCGGCAGCCCGGTCGAGGGCCGGATGATGGCGAAGTCCGGCACGCTCGGGAACCCGCCCGTCGAGGAGCCACCACCGGCCACCAAGGCGCTTGCCGGCTACCTCGAGGCCCCGACGGGTGAGATGATCGAGTTCGCGATGATCCTCAACACGCCCGACATCTCCTTCGACGGCAACTACGAGCCGATGTGGCTGGCGCTGGCCGACCGGCTCTCGACGTACCCGGCTGGTCCGACCGCCGAGGAGCTGGCGCCCTGAGCGTCCTGACGCGGCCGATGTTCCCGTTGGGGACGGTCCTGCTCCCCGGTTCGGGGATCCCGTTGCACGTCTTCGAACCGCGCTACCGCCAGATGGTGCAGGACGTGTTGGCGGCGGACGGGCCGCCGCTCTTCGGCCAGGTGCTGATCACCCACGGCCAGGAGACGGGCGGCGACGATCAGCGGGCCGAGGTCGGTGTCGAGGCCGAGATGACCTCGATCCGGGCGCTCGACGGCGGACGGTACGGGTTCGTCGCGGTCGGCCGCCGCCGTGTCCGGATCGTCGAGTGGTTGCCCGATGACCCGTACCCCCGGGCGCGCGTCGAGGTCTGGGACGACGCCGCAAACGACACTCCCGCCGACGCCGCCGCCCGGATCGCCACACTGCACGACCGGATCCTCGAGGTGCTCGTGCTGGCACAGCGGGTGCAGCCGTTCGAGATGCCGCCCACCGTGGACCTCCCCGACGACCCCTCCGCCGGGTCGTTCCTGCTCGCTGCGCTGGCGCCCATCGGGCAGGCCGACCGCCTCCGCATGCTCGCCGCCGAGGGCGTCGGGAGCCGGCTCGACGGGTTGGCCGAGGCGCTCGATGACGTCGAAGCCATGTTGCAGTTCCGTCTTTCGTGATAGAAACGACCACCGTGGCGAATTCCGACACATCGAAGTCCAACACGACCTCCGACGCAGAGGAGGGCTCGATCGGCGATGTCATCGAGTCCGTCAAGGCGTACGCCCAACAGGAGACGCTCGGTCCGCTCAAGGGTGCGGGCCAGTGGATCGGGTTCGGCGCTGCGGCAGCCTTGACCCTCGGGCTCGGGCTGTTCCTGGTGCTGCTCGGCGTACTGCGCCTCCTGCAGACGGAATGGGATCGATCGGCGAGCGGTTCGCTGTCGTGGCTGGCGTACCTCATCACGCTGGTCATCACCGTCGTGCTGCTGTTGCTCACGATCCAGCGGATCAAGAAGTCCACCCTCCACAAGGAACCGAAGTAAGGAGCACCGACGTGGCAAGTCAGAACGACGATGCGACGCCCAGGATCAGCGAGGATGACCTCCGCAACAAGTTCTCGGCGCTCCAGGACGAGGTACAGGGCAAGGTCGACGACCAGAAGACCAGCATCGCCGCAGGCGCGGCGGCGGTCGGTGTGGTCCTGTTGCTCGTGATGTTCATGCTCGGCAAGCGGTCGGGCAAGAAGAAGAGCGCGATCGTCGAGATCCGACGCGTCTGATGGCGCTCACCCGCTTCCTTCCGTACTCGATGCGGCCGGCGGTGATCATCCGTCGGCGGGCGATCTGGCGCGGGCTGTTCGGGTCGAGCATGTTCTGGAAGATCGTCGCCGGCTGGGTGTTCGGTCGCAGCACGCTGAAGAAGATGTTCGGCAAGCAACCCGAGTACCTGGGCAAGACGCGCCTGAAGACCGGACAGTTCGTCACGGTCAGCACGTTCGCCCCGTTGAGCCGCAAGGAACAGCGCCGCACCGGGATCACCAAGGCGGTGCTCAAGGCGCAGGCCGAGGCCGACGTGCGCGCCGCCCGGCGCGCGTCGTGATCGTCCGCCTCCGCAACCCTCCGCGCGAGATCGACGTCGCCGGAGGACGCAGTGTGAACCGCCTGCTCGACGAGCTCGAGCTGAACCGCGAGTCCCACCTCGTCATCTGCAACGGCACGCTCGTGCCGGGCGATGCTCGACTGGAGGACGGCGACGTGGTCGAGGTGCGCCCGGTCATCTCCGGTGGCATCTGACCAGCGGTCGACCAGACTGGAGCGTCGATGACCGCTGTCGGCAGCAAGTGCCGGGCCTGCAAGGCCCCCGCCGTGATCGACCTCCCGCGTCACAACGCCAACTTCTGCGTCGAGCACCTGCAGCAGTTCTGCCGCCGCCAGGTCGACAAGGCGATCGACGACTTCGGCATGCTCGGGCCCGACGATCGGGTGCTGGTGGCGGTCAGCGGCGGCAAGGACTCCCTCGCCGTGTGGGACCTGCTGATCGAGCGCGGCCACCACGCCGACGGGCTGTACGTCGGGCTGGGGATCGGTTCGTACTCCGACGAGAGTGGCAGGTACGCATCGGCGTTCGCCGAGGAGCGCGGCTTGACGCTGCACACCATCGACCTGCGCGCCGACTACGGCTACGACGTGCCCACCGCCTCCAAGGCGACCAAGCGCGTGCCGTGCTCGGCGTGTGGCATGTCCAAGCGGCACCTCTTCGACAAAGCGGCCCGCGAGGGCGGCTACGACGTGGTCGTCACCGGTCACAACCTCGACGACGAAGCGGCCGTGCTGTTCGGCAACACGTTGCGGTGGGACGTCGAGTACCTCGCCCGGCAGTACCCGGTGCTCCCCGCCTCCGACGGCTTCCCGAAGAAGGTCAAGCCGCTCGTGCGGCTCACCGAGCGCGAGACCGCGGCATGGTGCCTCGTGCGGGGCATCGACTACCTGGTCGAGGAGTGCCCGATCGCCGCCGGCAACCGCCACCTCGGGTACAAGGAAGCGCTCAACGCCATCGAGGCGCGGTCTCCGGGCTCGAAGGCGTCGTTCTACCTGGGGTTCCTCGAGCGGATGACGCCGCTCCTCGCCGGGCGGACCGCTGCCGCCGGCGGCGGCCTCCACGCCTGCGCCCAGTGCGGATCGCCGACCTCGGGCGAGGTCTGCGCCTTCTGTCGCCTCGTCGCCACGTCGGCGGCGCACGACCCCGTGCCGGTCGAGTTGGTGCTCGGCCGGGGGAGGCGTTGATGCTGCGGGCCCGAACCCACGACTCCCGACTGGAGGGATTGCGATGACCGGATCGTTCGCCGCCGGTGAGCGGGCGCTGTTGCTCGACGCCAAGAAGCGCCGCTACCTGATCGAGTTGAGCGAGGACGGTGAGTTCCACAGCCACGCCGGGTTCGTCGCCCACACCGAGATCCTCGGGAAACCCGAGGGTGTGATCGTGCGGTCGACGAAGTCGGCCGAGTACACCGTGCTGCGCCCGACGCTCGAGGACTTCGTCGTCGAGATGCCGCGTGGTGCGCAGGTGATCTACCCGAAGGATCTCGGGCCGATCTGCCTGCTCGCCGACATCGCCCCCGGCGCCAAGGTGTTCGAGAGCGGCGTCGGGTCGGGAGCGCTGTCGATGACCATGCTGCGAGCCGGCGCCGAGATCGTCGGCTACGAGCTGCGCGAGGACTTCGCCAACCGTGCCCGGGCCAACGTCCGCAGCTTCCTCGGCGCCGACGCCCTCGATCGGTATCACGTCTCGATCGGGGACAGCTACGACGGGATCGATCCCGCCGACGGACCCTTCGATCGTGTCGTGCTCGACCTGCCCGAGCCGTGGCGAGTCGTTCCCCATGCGGAGACCGTGCTGCGACCCGGTGGGATCCTGCTGGCGTACACGCCGTCGATCACCCAGGCGGCGCAGGTGCGCGAGGCCCTGAAGGGCCGGTGGATCGATGGCCGCACCGTCGAGGTGCTCCACCGGGGCTGGCACATCGACGGCGCTGCCGTGCGACCCGACCACCGCATGGTCGCCCACACTGGCTTCCTCAGCGTCGCCAGGTTCCTCGGCAAGCCCCAGCGCTGACCGACGGGCCGGAGCGACCCCGGCCGTCGCTGTTCTCGTGAACATCTGTCGGCCACGCGCCACGGAATGCTCACGAGTTCGGCGTCACCACCGCCCCGGGCGCGACACGACCCCGGCACCTCGGCCGGGGTCGTGATCAGCAGAACGTGGTCGAGCGGTGTGTTACGGCTCGATGAAGATGCACTCGCCGGGGCACTCCTCGGCGGACTCGATGACGGCGTCGAGCTGGCTCTCGGGGAACTCGGCGAGGCCGTCGGCGCCCTCGGGGTTGCCCTTGGCGGCGGCGAAGATCTTGTCGCCTTCGACGACGTAGGCGAGGCCGTCGTCGAGCAGGGTGAAGACGTCGGGGGCGATTTCCTCGCACAGACCGTCGCCGGTGCACAGATCCTGGTCGATCCAGACCTTCATGTTGTTGATGGCTCCTTGTGAGTCGGAGAGGTGGGTGCTGATTCCGACTTTACCGTGCTCCGGGGTGCAAGCACGGTTCCTCGGGGCAGGTGTACATTCGGCCCATGGAGAGCGAGAACGCCGAGGAGCAGGAACTCGAGGCACTCAACGACGAGATCGCCCACCTCCGCGCACGGCTGTCGGAGGCCCCCCACCGGGTGCACGCCCTCGAGCAACGGCTGCTCGAGACGAAGGGGCAGTTGGCGAAGGCGGTCGAGCAGAACGAGAAGCTGTCGTACACGCTGCGCGAGGCGCGCGAGCACATCGCCACGCTGCGCGACGAGGTCGACAAGCTGTCCGAGCCGCCGTCGGCCTACGGCGTGGTCGTCGGGCGCAACGACGACGGCACCGTCGACGTGTTGACCAGCGGACGCAAGATGCGGGTGTCGCTGCACCCCGACATCGACCTGGAGTTGCTCGACCGCGGCGCCGAGGTGGTGCTCAACGAGAGCTTCAACGTCGTGCTGGCCCGCGACCCCGAACGCACCGGTGAGGTCGTCACCGTGCGCGAGGTCATGGACGACGGCGTGCGCGCCCTCGTCATCGGCCGGGCCGACGAGGAACTGATCTGCGAGCTGGCCGACTCGCTGCGCGGCACCCACATCCGCAGCGGCGACCACCTCCGGCTCGACACCCGCTCGAACCTGTTGCTCGAGCGTCTGCCACGGCCCGAGGTCGAGGATCTGCTGCTCGAGGAGGTGCCCGACATCTCCTACACCGACATCGGCGGTCTCGACG
>CAYGLH010000030.1:0-19173 GCA_964350535.1 uncultured Ilumatobacteraceae bacterium | reverse complement strand
GGAAGCTGGTGTTCCTCGAGCAGCGGGCGCCCGGCACGCTGCAGGTCTGGTCCGAGCCGTTCACGGAGCTGCGGGTCCCGAAGATCTTCAACCTCCGCACCGATCCGTTCGAGCGCGCGGACATCACGTCGAACTCGTACTACGACTGGATGTTGGACCGCGTCTTCCTCATCGTGCCCGCGCAGATGTACGCGGCGCAGCTGCTCCAGACGCTCCAGGAGTTCCCGCAGCGTCACGAGCCGGCGTCGTTCAACCTCAGCCAGGTCATCGAGAAGATCGAGTCGATCACGTCCGCCGCGAGCTGACCGGCACCGCTGTCGATGTCCCTGTCGGACAGCGACCCCATCGCCGCGTTCTACGACGCGCACCCGTACCCGCCGCCGGTCGACGACCTCGACACGTCGGCCGGCCGGAGTGGCGTCGCCGCCAGCGTCGAGCACCACCTCATCTGGCCGGACCGCGACCCGGCGACGGTCGAGTCGGTGCTGGTCGCCGGGTGCGGCACCTCACAGGCGGCGCGCCACGCACTCGCTCGCCCCGGAGCGCGGGTGGTGGCGATCGACGTCAGCTCGACGAGCATCGACCACACCCGCGCCCTCGCAGCGCGACACCGGCTCACGAACCTCGAGGTGCATCGCCTCCCGATCGAGCGTGTCGCCGCGCTCGATCTGACGTTCGACCACGTCGTCTGCACCGGCGTCCTCCATCACCTCGCCGACCCGGCCGCCGGACTCCGGTGCCTGGCCGACGTCCTCGCGCCGCAGGGCGCACTCACCCTCATGGTGTACGCGCCGTACGGCCGGGCCGGCGTGTACCTCATGCAGGACTACTGTCGGCGCCTCGGGGTCGAGCCGTCGACCGCCGACATCGCCGACCTCGTCTCCGTGCTGCGCGAGATCCCCGACGGCCATCCCCTCCGGCGGCTGCTGCACGAGTCACCCGACTTCGCCACCGACGACGCGCTCGCCGACGCGCTCCTCAACCCGCGCGATCGCGCCTACTCGGTGCCCGACCTCCTCGCGCTCGTCGATGCCGCGGGTCTGCGGTTCGGGCGCTGGCAGCGTCAGGCGCCGTATCTCCCCGGTTGCGGATCGATCGGCGAGACCCCCCATGCAGCACGGATCGCTGCGCTCCCTCGGGCGGAGCAGTACGCCGCGCTCGAGCTGTTCCGCGGCACGATGGTCCGCCACACCGTGATCGCGTACCGTGGCGACGATGCGGCGACCGGCCGACTCGACTTCACCGACGCCGCGTGTCGCGACTGGCGTCCCATCGTCGTGCCCACAGCGGTCGTCGTCGAGGAGCGGCTGCCGCCCGGCGCCGCCGCAGCCCTGCTCAACCGGGCGCACACCGACACCGATCTCGTGATGTTCGTCGAGCGACGCGAGCTCCGGGCGTTCCGCTCGATCGACGGGCGGCGCACCGTGGGCCAGATGGGCCGGGACGCCCTCCCGTTCATCCGACGGCTGTGGGAGCACGACCTCGTCGTGTTCGACGCCCGTGCGGGCGGCGGCCGTGAAGTCGCTGACGACGATGACGGCGATGCTGACGACAGTGCCGACGCCGGGGCTCGCGGCGGGGCTGGTGGGTGAGCCGATGAGCGCTCCCCGGCCGGACGTCGTACCGCTCGACGGCGGCGAGTTCTCGATGGGCTCGGACGACCACTACCCCGAGGAGGCCCCACGCCATCGGGTCCGGGTCGGCCCCTTCGCGATCGACCGGGCCGAGGTCACCAACGCACGGTTCGCCGAGTTCGTCGCGGCGACCGGCTACGTCACCGTCGCGGAGCGCCCGCTCGATCCCGCCGACTACCCGGGGGCGCCGGCCGAGAACCTCGTCCCGGGTTCGCTCGTCTTCACGCCGACGCCCGGCCCAGTCGACCTCCGCCATCTCAGCCAGTGGTGGCGGTGGGTGCCCGGCGCGTCGTGGCGAGCCCCCGAGGGACCGGGCAGCTCGGTCGCCGATCGCGCCGACCATCCGGTCGTGCACATCGCCCACGAGGATGCGGCCGGCTTCGCGTCGTGGGTCGGCGGCCGGCTGCCGAGCGAGGCGGAGTGGGAGTTCGCGGCGCGCGGCGGGCTCGACGGCGCACCGTTCACCTGGGGCGACGATCCACGGCCGGGCGGTCGGTTGATGGCCAACACCTGGGACGGACGCGATTTTCCGTGGCGCTCGACCGGCGAATCCGGCTTCCAGCGCACCGCCCCGGTCGGGTCGTTCCCGGCCAACGGGTTCGGCCTGGTCGACATGGCGGGCAACGTGTGGGAATGGACCGACGACTGGTGGAGCGCGCACCATCCGGAGGACGCCGAGAAGCCGTGCTGTGTGCCGGTCGATCCGCGCGGCGGCGATCTCGACGCGAGCTTCGACCCGGCCCAGCCACAGTTCCGCGTGCCGCGCAAGGTGATCAAGGGCGGCTCCCACCTCTGTGCCGACACCTATTGCCTCCGTTACCGGCCGGCGGCCCGCCGCCCGCAGATGATCGACACGGGCATGAGCCACATCGGGTTCCGGTGCGCGTGGGATCGGGCGCCGCAGGGGTCCGCCGACTCGACCGACGCTCGCTGAGACCTCCCCCTCCACCGCCGACCGATGATCCGCCACCCGACTGGAGAACGACGATGACCCCTCGCCTGCCGTCCTGGCGGCCCGGACCGACCCGTGACGCACTGATCGACTTCCTCGACTCGAGCGTCGACGTGCCCGCCGCCGAGCGGGTCGCCTATCTCGACAACGACGGCACGATGTGGGCGGAGAAGCCCACGTACGTCCAGCTCGACTTCTTCATCGACGCGCTGCAGCAGCGGGTGGACGCCGACGCCTCACTCGCCGAGCGTCCGGAGTTCGCGGCGGTGCTGAGCGGCGACATGGCGGCCATCGCCGAGGTCGGGCTCACGCAGGTCGCCGGGGCGCTCGCCGCATTGTTCGACGGGCAGACACCCGAGGAGTTCGCCGCGGCCGTGTCGGCGTTCCTCGACCGGTACCGGCACCCCACGACGGGCGCGCCGATCGCCGGAGTGGTGTACCAGCCGATGTACGAACTGCTGGACGAGCTGCGCTCGCTCGGCTTCACCGTCGGCATCGTCACCGGCGGCGGCACCGAGTTCGTCCGACAGGTCGCGCCGCGCCTCTACGACGTGCAGCCCGGCATGGTCGTCGGCACGCTCATCGGCTACCGGTTCGATCGTGACGACGAGGGCCATCCGATCGTCCGCCGCACGATGTCGCAGATGGGCACCGCCAACGAGGGCGGCGCCAAGGTGGAGCACATCCACTCACAGATCGGGTTGGCGCCGCTCCTCGCCGTCGGCAACTCGGGCGGCGATCGGGAGATGCTGGAATGGGCGCAGGCCCACCGGCGCGGCGGCATGGGACTGCTGATCGACCACGACGACGCCGAGCGCGAGTTCGCCTACCAGAGCACGGCCGTCTCGTTCGAGGACCCCGAACCGATCACCGACGTCGGGGCACGTCTCGGCTGGCTGGTCGTCAGCATGCGGGACGACTGGGAAACGGTCTTCCCCGCCTGACAATTCAGTCGTCAGGGTTGCCTCAATCAACGTTGAGTGATTTGATGGGGCCATGGCATCACTGGCGGAACGAGCGGCGCTCTACGGCGCACTCGGCGAACCGCTCCGCCTCGGCATCGTCGAGGAGCTCGCGGTCACCGACCGTTCACCGAAGGAGCTCGCCGAGCGGTTCGACCTCTCGTCGAACCTGCTCGCCCACCACCTCGACGTCCTCGCCAACGTCGGCCTGATCGAGCGGTTCGTCTCGAGCGGCGACCAGCGACGGCGGTACGTCCGCCTGGTGCGCCAACCGATCGACACCCTCGGCAGCGTCGCCGTACCCGCACCGACCTCGGTGCTGTTCCTGTGCAGTCACAACTCCGCGCGATCGCAACTCGCGGCGGCGCTCTGGACCGCGCGGACGGGCGGCCCGGCGACGTCGGCGGGAACGCATCCGGCGGCGCAGGTCCACCCTGGCGCCGTGGCCGCCGCGGCGCGGGTCGGTCTCGACCTCGGTGGCGCGGTGCCCCGTCTCGTCGAGCCGGGCGAGACAGCCGATCTCGTCGTGACGGTGTGCGATCGGGCCCACGAGGAGCTGCACCCGGAGCTCGACTGGTGGCACTGGTCGGTGCCCGACCCTGCCGAGGACGGGCGGGACGCCGCGTTCGACGCGGTGGTCGCCGATCTCGACCACCGGATCCGCACCATCGGACCACGGTTCGATCCCACCACCGTCGACCCGCACACCATCCGCTGACACCGCTTCCGCACACCGCTGACGATCGATCCCTCCCCCACGTCGATACCTCCCCACGTCGATCGCTCCCCACGTCGATACCTCCCCAGACGACCCCACTCCCCTCGACCACCCCGACATCACCGACGCCACGAGACCGAGGAGCTCCATGACCATCCACACCCCACCACCGGCGCGCATCGGCATCAACGGGTTCGGCCGCATGGGCCGCCTCGTGGTGCGCGCACTGCGCGATCGGCCCGACCTGCAGCTGGTGCACGTCAACGACCCGTTCGCCGACGCGGCGACCGCTGCCCACCTGCTGGAGTTCGACACGGTCCACGGCCGGTATGCGGGCGAGGTGATCGCCGGCGACGATCGACTGCTCATCGATGGCGCCGAGGTCGGCTACAGCTCGTCCGACACACCCGCCGGGGCACCGTGGCAGGACCACCACGTCGACATCGTGCTCGAATGCTCCGGCAAGTTCCGCACCGCCGAGCTGTTGAACCCGTACCTCGACGGGGGTGTCCGCAAGGTGATCGTCGCTGCGCCCGTGAAGAGCGACGGCGTGCTCAACGTGGTGGTGGGCTGCAACGACCACCTGTACGACCCCGACAGGCACCACATCGTGACCGCCGCCTCGTGCACCACCAACTGCCTGGCGCCGGTGGTCAAGGTGCTCCACGAAGAGGTGGGCATCGAGCGCGGCGTCATCACCACGGTCCACGACGTCACCAACACCCAGGTCGTCGTCGATGCGCCGCACAAGGACCTGCGCCGCGCCCGGTCGGCGCTCAACTCGCTGATTCCCACCTCGACCGGTTCGGCGACGGCGATCACGATGATCTACCCGGAGCTGACGGGCAAGTTGAACGGTGTCGCCGTGCGCGTGCCGCTGCTCAACGCGTCGCTGACCGACGCGGTGTTCACGATGCGCCGTGACGTCACGGCCGATGGGATCAACGACGTGCTGCGCGAGGCCGCTGACGGCCCGCTCAAGGGCATCCTCGGGTTCGAGGAGCGACCGCTCGTGTCGGCCGACTTCACCAACGACACCCGGTCCGGCATCGTCGACGGACCCTCGACGATGGTCGTCGACGACCGGATGGTCAAGCTGCTCGTCTGGTACGACAACGAGTACGGCTACGTCCACCGGATGGCCGACCTGGCGTCGATCGTCGGCGCCGGACTGACCACGAGCGCCTGACCCCCGTCCGATGAGGCTGCGCAACTACGCCCTGGTCACCGCCGGGTACTGGGCGTTCACGCTCACCGACGGTGCGCTGCGGATGCTGGTGCTGCTGCACTTCCACGACCTCGGCTACTCGCCGGTGGCGATCGCCTTCCTGTTCCTGCTCTACGAGTTCATGGGGATCGTCACCAACCTGGTCGGCGGATGGGTCGGGGCCCGCAGCGGCCTCAATCGCACCTTGCTCTTCGGGCTCGGGCTCCAGGTCGTGGCGCTGGTCGGGCTGACGTTCCAACAGGCGTCTTGGAACGAGTGGGCGTCGGTCGCCTTCGTGATGGGCCTCCAGGCGTTGTCCGGCGTCGCCAAGGATCTCACCAAGATGAGCTCCAAGAGCGCCGTCAAGTTCATCGCCGGTGACGGCGCTCTGTTCAAGCTGGTGGCGATCCTCACCGGGTCGAAGAACGCGCTGAAGGGCGTCGGCTTCTTCCTCGGCGCGGCGCTGCTGTCGTGGATCGGGTACGACGCCGCGCTGTGGTCGATGGCGGCGATGATCGCCGTCGTGCTCGTCGTCGTCGGGCTGCTGCTCGACGAGGACATCGGGCGCTCCAAGCGCAAGCCGGCACTCCGGTCGATCCTGTCCAAGTCGGAGGCGATCAACCGGCTGTCCGCCGCCCGGTTCTTCCTCTTCGCCTCGCGCGACATCTGGTTCGTGGTCGCGCTGCCGATCTTCCTCGACGACGTGCTGGGCTGGAGCTACGAGCAGATCGGTGCCTTCCTCGCGCTGTGGGTGATCGGCTACGGCATCGTCCAGTCGTTCGCCCCGCAGCTCATGCGGCGCACGCTCGCTCGCACCGACGCCGAGATCGGCGCGGCGCGGACCTGGGCCCTGCTCCTCGGCATCGTGTCGGCAGCGATGGCGATCGGTGTCGCCGCGGATCGGGCGGTCACCCTCGTCGTGATCGGCGGGCTGGTGATCTTCGGCGTCGTGTTCGCGATCAACTCGTCGCTGCACTCGTACCTGATCCTCGCCTACAGCGAGGGCGACGACGTGTCGCTCGACGTCGGGTTCTACTACTCCGCCAACGCCGCGGGTCGGCTGGTCGGCACGCTGTTGTCGGGCGTGTTGTACCTGGCGGGCGGCCTCGACGCAGCGCTGTGGGGCTCCACCCTGTTCGTCGCGATCACATGGCTCCTCACGCTCCGCCTCCCCCCGCTCCCCACCCCCCAACCTGTCACCAAGGTGTCAGACCCCTTTGTGACAGGTTGATCGCACGGCCGGCGCGCGCCGGGACGCGATACTGGCAGCCGCACAACCGACCCAGGGGAGGTCTTCTCATGACGATCAACATCGGCGACCTGCTGCGTCGCCGCGCCCACCTCGCGCCGGACACCGACGCATTGGTCGAGCCGGCCAACGGGCGGCGGCTGACCTACCGCCAGCTGAACGGTCGCTCGAACCGGGTGGCGAACGGCCTCCGCGGCCTCGGCGTCGAGTTCGGCGATCGGGTCGGGTTGCTGCTGATGAACGGCGCGGAGTTCGCCGAGTCGTTCTACGCCGTCGGCAAGATCGGCGCGGTGAACGTGCCGCTCAACTGGCGGTTGGTCGCCGACGAACTGGAGTTCATCCTCGCCGACGCCGGGGCGACCGTGCTCGTGTACGGCGCCGAGTTCGCCGAGGTCGCCGCCGAGCTCAGGTCCCGGGGCGACAAGACCGCCATCCAGCACTGGATCCAGTCGGGGGGCACCCCCGAGGACGGCGTGGTCGGCTACGACGACTGGCTCGACGCCCAGTCCGACGACGAGCCCGAGCAGCTCGGCGCCGACGACGACCTGCTCTTCATCATGTACACCAGCGGCACGACCGGGCTACCGAAGGGTGTGATGCACACCCACCACACGGTGATGTGGGCCATCCAGACGATCATGGCCACGTCGGACTTCCGCGTGGGCGACCGGTTCCTCAACTCGCTCCCGATGTTCCACGTCGGCGCGCTCACCCCGGTGCTGTGCTCCCTGTATCGCGGGTTGACCCTGGTGGTGATGCGTGCCTTCGACCCGCACGATGCGTGGAAGCAGATCGAGGACGAGCAGATCACCACCACGCTGATGGTGCCGGCGATGTTGCAGTTCATGCTCGCCGTGTACGACGCCGACCAGCACGACGCGTCGACGATCCGCTGGGTGATGAGCGGCGCGGCGCCCGTTCCGCTCGAGCTGATCAAGACCTACGAGGCGATGGACATCGAGATCCACCAGGTCTACGGGCTCACCGAGACCTGTGGGCCGGCCTGCCTGATCACGGGCGACGACGCACTCGCCCGCGCCGGCTCGACCGGCCGGTCGTTCTTTCACACCGACGTGCGCGTCGTGACCGACGACGGCGCCGACTGCGCGCCCGGCGAGCACGGCGAGGTGCTGGTGCGCGGCGCCCACGTCATGACCGGCTATTGTATCCGGCCGGAGGCCACGGCCGAGACGATCGTCGACGGCTGGTTGCACACCGGCGACGTGGCGACGATCGACGCCGACGGGTTCGTCACGATCGTCGACCGCACCAAGGACATGATCATCTCCGGCGGCGAGAACGTCTACCCGGCCGAGATCGAGAACGTCCTGCTCGGGCATCCGGCGATCACCGACGCTGCGGTGATCGGGGTGCCGTCGGCGAAGTGGGGCGAGTCGCCGCTGGCGGTGGTCGTCGTGTCCGACGAGTCGCTCACGGCGGACGCCGTGATGGCCCACACGCAAGGGAAGCTGGCGCCGTTCAAGACGGTCAAGAAGGTGGAGTTCGTCACCGAGATCCCGCGCAACCCGAGTGGCAAGATCTTGAAGCGCGAGCTCCGCGAGCGCTTCCCGGCACCGGCCGACTGAGCCGCCGGGTCACGCTGCGGGCTGCTCGACGCCGGGCCGGTCGATGACGGGCTGCTCGACGCCAGGCTGGTCGCCGGGCTGCTCGATGACGGGCTGCGTGGCCGGCCGGGCGCCGCCGAACGAGCGGACGAGATGGTGTCCGTGGGGGCAGCGGACATAGGCCACCGGACCCTCGGAGGTGTTGTGGAACGACTGGATCGAGCGGCTACCGACCAGGTAGCGACGGTCGCAAACGTGGCAGTGGATGTCGAACATGAGACCATCGTGCGCACGAAAAATCGATAGCACAAGCGATGCTTTCTAACTAGAATCCTGTAGCAACGCTTATGTCTTCCGAGATCACCCTGCACCAACTGCGCCTGCTGCGCGAGGTGTCGGCCCGCGACACGATCGCCGCCGCTGCCGACTCGCTGGGCTACACCGCGTCGGCCGTGTCGCAGCAGCTGGCGAGCCTCGAACGGGCCGCTGGCGTCCCCGTCCTCGAGCGGGTCGGCCGCAACGTCCGCCTCACCGACGCGGGGCGCGAGCTGGTGCACCACGCCGACCGGCTGTTGTCGGGCGTCGAGGCAGCGCAGCTCGCCGTGGAGCGGCTGGCCAACGCCGTCGAGGGCACACTCACACTCTCGGTCTACGAGTCGGTGGCGACCACGCTGCTCCCGGCGCTGCTGCACGAGCTCGGTGTCCGCTACCCCGCGCTCTCGATCCGCACACGGCAGTGGGAGCCCGACTCCGCGATCGACGCCCTCGCACGCGGCGAGCTCGACCTGGCGTTCACCATCGACTACCCGCACGCGCCGGCATCACCGCGCACCGACGTCGTCAGGTTCCCGATCCTCGACGACCGGTTCCACCTCGTCGTGCCCGCCGACCAGCACCCCGGCACCGACGTCATCGCCCTCGACCAGTACGCCGACCACCAGTTCATCGCGTCGCCGATCAGCGAGAGCTGCGGTCGATGTGTGGTCCTGGCATGCCGAGGTGCCGGGTTCGAACCCGACGTGGTCCACCAGATCGACGACTACACGACCGCGGTGCGGCTCGTCGCCGCCGGCCACGGCGTGGCGCTCGTGCCCGACCTCGGCCTCAACGAGATCCCACCCGGCGTCGCCGTGATCGACCTCGCCGACCCGGTGATCCGCCGGGTCGAGTTGTCATGTCGCACCACCTCCGCCGACCGCCCGGCGATCATCGCCGTGCGCGACACCCTCCTCCACTGCGTCGACTCGACGATCGACCACCTCGCCCCAGCGGCCTCTCGTGATCAGAGGACCCGCCTGTGAGCCCCGATCCTCACGAGATCGCTCGCCGGCCTGCCGACGGAGGTCCGCGACGATGAGGAGCCCTCGCTCGATCGGGTCGCGGGCCTCGGTGGGTTCGATCCGGTCCGTGTGCTCGTTCTTCTCGATCGGTTCGTTGTCGTCGTCGATGTCGATCGGCTCGATCGCCTCGTCCGGATCGATCCTCTCGATCGGGTCCGCCGGGTCGATCCTGTCGATCGGGTCCGCCGGGTCGATCCTGTCGATCGGGTCGGCCGGGTCGATCCTGTCGTTCCAGAGCGAGGGCGCGATGCTGCGCTGGCGCGGACGACCGCACACCGGACGTCAGCTCGCCGGTGTCGTCGCATCCACCACCTTGGTCGGCATCGCCGCTCCGCTGATCGTCGCCGCGATCGCGCCGCGCTCGACCTGACCGCCTCGCCCGTTCTCTGGCGCGGATGTCGCGCTCAGCGCGACGCTGACCGCAAATTTCGGGGAGAGGCCGACACCCGTCGGTTCTCTGGCGCGGATGTCGCGCTCAGCGCCACGCTGACGGCAATTTTCGGGGACGGGGGTGTGTCAGCGGCGGGACTTGGCGGCCTTGCGGGCCTTCTTGGCGTTGCGCTTGTCGACCATCTTCCAGATGAAGGTGACGATGATCGCGCCGACCACCGAGCCGATGATGCCACTCGGCTTCAGCGCCAACCCGTCGCCGGCGATGAGGCTGAACAGCAGGCCGCCGACGAAGGAACCGCCGATGCCGGCGACGAACGCCATCGTCCAGTCGGTGCGGTTGCCAGTGGTGCGATTCCCAAGGAGCCACTGGGCGAACCACCCGATCGCCATGCCAGCAACAATGATCGCCAAGATGAGCACGTCAGCACGCTAGCGCCGACGCGCTACTCGGTCGCGGTTGCCGGCTCGGATCGCGCCGCACCGACCATCGCCACGAAGGTCACGATCCCGAGCCCGCCGGCGGCGAGGAAGGCCCAGGCCGCGTCGACGTCGAACAGCGGCACCAACAGCAGCGGTCCGACGGCATGGCCGAGGAACCGGAAGGCGAGCACGGTCGACAACGCACCACCGCGGTTGTCGGGCACGGCGGTGGCGGCGAGGTTCTGCAGGTTGATCGTGACGAACCCGACGAACGCGCTCGCGGCGACCCACAGCACCGTGATCGACGGCACCCCGGGGGCCATCCCGATCGGCACGATCAGGATGATCACGCCGATCAACGAGACGGCCGAGGCCCGCGCCGCGCCCCAGACATCGACGAGCCCACCCAGCCGCGGTCCCGCCGCCATCGCCGTGAGGCCGCCCACGAGCAGCACCACACCCGCCGTGGCCGACCCGGTGTCGAGCTCGTCGCGCAGGTAGAGGCCGACCAGGACCCCGGCGCCGATCGGACCGGCGGCGGCGGTGAAGGCGGCGACCCAGAGCTTCATCATCCGCCGAGTCAGCAGCGGCCGGATCGGCGGCGCGGAGGCCGCCGGCCTGGGTTCGCCGGGCGGCGGACGCAGCGCGAGCAGGGCCGCGGTGACGGCGACCACCACGAAGACGATGCGCCAGTTCGCCAGCGCCGCCAGCCCACCGGCGAGCGGGGCGAACGCCGCGCCCCCGGCCTGGAAGCTGCTGTAGATCCCGAGCGCCCGTCCGAGCTGGCGCGGCGCGGTCACCTCGGTCAACCCGGCGATGAGCAGCGGTGTGATGAACGCGTTGGCACAGCCCTGCAGGACCCGCGCCGCGACGAACCAGCCGAGCGTGGGGGCGAGCACGCACAGCACCGACGCCAGCGAGTACGAGACGAAGGTCAGCGTCGTCACCCGGCGGCGGCCGTAGCGCTCGCCGATCGTGCCCGACACGATCATCAGCAGCGCCATCGGGATCATGTAGCCGCTGAACGCCCAGTTGACCTGCTCGGACGTGGCGTCGAAGCTGCTCCGCAGCTCCGGGTAGATCGAGATCACGACCATCGTGCCGAACGGCCCGAGGAACCCGCCGAGGTAGTAGGGCAACGTCTCCGCGGTGAGGACTCGCCCCGGCCCGGCGTCGATCGGTGCGCGCACCTCCTCGGCCATGATCGGACGTTACCGAGGCACGCGGACCGGCCTCGGGCCGGAGGCCCCGCACGCAGCCCGCCCTCGCTGGATGACCGCCTCGCCACCACGGTGACAGCGGGGACGTCGCGTGGGGCGGTGGTGGGGTGCGGACGTCGCCGCGCGACGCGCCGGTCAGAGATACGGCGCCGTCGCGTCGCCCGCCGGCTCGACGTCGACGTCGGCAAGCCGCACCCGGTCGCCGGCCACGCAGACCCCGTCGGCATCCAGCGTGAACCAGCACCCCTCGAGGTTGTCGAAGCGCACCCAGGGCGGAGGCGTACCGCCGGAGGACATGCGGGCGTGCCGTTCGAGCGCGCCGAGCACGCCGCCGTGCGACACGACGAGCACCCGTTGGTGACCGGCCGCGACGGCGGCCTCGTGCACGGATGCCAGCGCCGGGAGGGCGCGGGCCAGCACGGCCTCCTCGGACTCGTAGCCCTCGGGCCGCCGACCGTCGTCGAGAAAGCCGGGGAAGTCGCGCTCGATCTCGACGCGGGTCATTCCCTCCCAGATCCCGGCCGAGCGCTCGTCGAGCCCCGCTTCCGCGGCCAGCAGATCGATCCCGAGCTCGGTCGCCACCAGCTCTCCGGTCCGCCGGGCGCGCTGCAAGGCCGACGTGGCGACGGCATCGGGGAGCTCGACGACATCGGGCAGCTCCGGCATGCCGGGGTCGACGTCGATGCCGGCACCCGCCAAGGTGCGCGCCGCCGCGACCGCCTGTCGTTCGCCACGCTCGCTCAGCGGTGGGTCGGCACGACCTTGCCATCTCCGCACGGCGTTCCACGTCGACTCGCCATGGCGGACGAGGAGCAGGCGCACGCTCATCGCCCGGCGTCGATGCGCTGGTGGCCCGCCGTGGTGCTCACGACCTGCAACTTACCGAGCCGTGCGGCGGGATCGCCTACGGTTCGCCCGGTGGAGCCGCTCGTGTCCGCCGACCAACTGCAGGCACTGCTCGGCCGCCCGGACATCGTCGTGTGCGACGTGCGGTGGTACCTCACCGACCCGGATCGTGGGCGCCGCGAGTACGACGCCGGCCACGTTCCAGGGGCGGTGTTCGTCGATCTCCACCACGATCTCGCCGGCGGTCCGGGCGGCGGCCGCCACCCACTGCCGGAGCCGGCGACGTTCACCGCCCGCCTGTCGACGTGGGGCATCGGCCGCGACCACACCGTCATCGCCTACGACGACGCGGGCGGGGCGATCGCGGCGCGCCTGTGGTGGATGCTGCGGGCGATCGGTCACGGCTCGATGGCCGTCCTCGATGGCGGCTACCGCGCCTGGATCGACGCCGGTCATCCGGTGGCCACCGAGGCGCCGGCGCGAGAACCGACCCACTACCCCCCGGCATCCGGTTGGCGCGGTGTCGTCGACGCCGACGCGCTCGCGCCGGCGATGCGGGCCGGGACCGTGGTGCTCGATGCCCGGGCGCCCTCGCGCTATCGGGGCGACGAAGAGCCGATCGATGCGCGGGCCGGCCACGTGCCCGGCGCCCGCAACCTTTTTCACGGCGACAACCTGGCCGCCGACGGGCGGCACCTCAGCGGCGACCGGCTCGCGGCCCGCTTCGCCGACGTCGGCGACGAACCGATCGTGTACTGCGGCAGTGGTGTCACCGCCTGCCACGACATCCTCGCCATGGCCGTCGCCGGCCGTCATGATGCGCGGCTCTACCCCGGTTCGTGGAGCGAGTGGTCGAGCGACCCTGCTCGCCCGGTCGCCACCGGCGACGAACCGTAGCCCGAGCTGCGCGTCGCCGATCCCGGCTCGACAGCCCGTGATCGGCGACACGAGTCGCCGGCTCGAACACGGACGCGCCGATCGGCGCTGCGCAGATCGGAACCGCTCAGGCGCGACGTCGGGTCACTGGATCGTGAGCATCAGGTCGATGATCTGGACGACACCGTTGCTCTCGCCGTTGTCGCCGTCGACGATCTGCGCATCGACCGAGCCGACCAGCGGCGGCGACTGCGACGTGTCGAGCGGCTGGGGCTGACCGTTGACCACCGGCACGTCGGTGCGCTGGTCGAGGTCGGCCACGGTCCACGCGTCGCCCTGATGGAGGTGCGCCAGCAGCAGTGAGCGCACCGCCGCGCTGTCGGTGAGCGGGTCGCCCCCGGCGCGGGCGGCGGCGATGGCATCGTTGTCCGGGGCGAAGAACGTGAGCGTCGCGCTCGGGTCCGAGAGCGTCGCCTCCAGACCCGCCAGCGTGATCAGGTTGGACAGCTCGCTGAGGTCGGGGTCCGTCTGGATCACCGTGAGCACGGTGTCGGGGGCGACCGTGGTGGTCGGCGCATCCGTGGTGGTCGGCGCTGCGGTCGTCGGCGCCGCCGTCGTCGGAGCCGCCGTCGTCGGTGCGGCCGTGGTCGGCGCCGCGGTGGTCGGGGCGACCGTCGTGGTCGTCTCGGCCGTCGTCGTGGTCTCCTCCACCGTCGTGGTCGACTCCTCCACCGTGGTGGTGGTCTCGACCGGGGCGGTGCTGATCAGTCGACACGAGATGGCGTCGCCGGGCAGGAACGTCTGGTTGGGGAAGGAGTACACGGCCTCCCGGTCGAGCGACACGTCGTCGGGATCGATCGCCACGTTCATCGTGACGGTGATGTCGCCGCCCTCGGCGCGTTCGAGGTCGCAGTCGATCGACGGTCCGGGCACGTTCCATCCAGGCGGCAGCTCCTCGGTGACCGCGACGATCGATGCCCAGTTCGCCGGGTCGGCGACGGTGTCGTCGGGCTGCCAGCGGAAGTCGATCTGCCCGGCCGAACCGGTGTTGCCGGTGGCGGTCGCGCCCTCGCTCGTCGGCTGGAGCCAGACGAACGACTGCTCGGCGCCCGGCGAGCCGATCACGGTCGCGGTGAGGCTGCGGTCGACCGGGTTGTCCTGGTCGTCGACGAGCTCGATCCGCAGCGACACCTCATCGGGATCGGGATCGTCGTCGTCGTCGCCCCAGAACAGGAGCCAGGCGAGGAGCAGCGCAGCCAGCAGGACGGCGACGAGCACCATGATGAGGTAGGCGGGCCGTCGGTACCAGGGCACGACCTCCTCGTCGTCGAGGCGGTACTCCATCGCCGGGGGTTGCCCGGCACCGGCGGCAGCGCCCGCTGCGCCGGCGGCGACCGGCTGTGCCGGCATCACCGTGGTCGGTTCGCTCACCGGTGGCGCACCGGTCTCGCCCGGGGGCACGAACCCCTGCGGCGGGGTCTCGTCGCCCGCACCGGGCTGCGTGGGCATGGGCCGCGTGGGCTCACCCGGATCGGGCGCCTGCCCGCCGCCTCCGGCCGGTGTGTCGTCGGGGGGATTGACGGGCGAATCCGGGTCGGACATCCTCCGATTCTGACACGTCGCTGCCCAGCGTCGGTGGCTCTGGCGGCACGCCGGGCGAGCGCCCACCAGCGTCGAGCCACCCGTGCGCCTCGCGCCTCGCTTGCGCCGCCGAGCGGGAGGTGCTTCGGTCGTAGCGTGAACGCATCGTCGCCCGACCCCAGCGAGGACCTCGAGCGCGTCGACGCGGCCGTCGCGCTCGCCCGCCGTCTGCTCGTGGAGAGCTCGGCCACCGAGACGGGCCCCGAGCGTCGGCGACGTGAGCGGCTCGGCCGCCTGATCGAGGATCCGGCGGGGCGTTCGCTCGTGTTCGCGCTCACCGACGAGGTGATCCGGATCGACGACGACGGGCGCGCCGCCGAGCGTTTCGCCGCCATCGTCGCCACCCACCGCACGTCAGCGCTCGGGCGGATCGACCGGGCGCTGCTGGCCGCCGGCGGACGGGTCGCCCGGCTGGCGCCACGCCTCACGATGCCGCTGATCCGTCGCCGCATCGCGGCGGAAACGCGCGGGATCGTGCTCCCCGCCGAGGACCGACCGCTCGGGCGGCACCTGCAGCGTCGACGTTCGGAGGGCGTACGGATCAACATCAACCCGCTCGGCGAGGCGGTGCTGTCCGATCGCGATGCCCAGGATCGCGTCGAGCAGGTGCTCGGGCAGATCGAGCGGCACGACGTCGACTACGTGTCGATCAAGATCTCCGCCGTGGTCGCGAACCTCGACCCGTTGGCGTTCGACCACTCGATCGGTCGCATCGTGGCCCGGCTGCGCGAGATCTACCGCGCCGCACAGCATGCGTCACCGCGCACCTTCGTCAACCTCGACATGGAGGAATACGGCGACCTCGAGCTCTCACTCGCGTCGTTCATGCAGGTGCTCGACGAGCCCGAGTTCGCCCCGATCGACGCCGGCATCGTGCTGCAGGCGTACCTTCCGGATGCCCACGAGGCGTTGGATCGACTCGCCCGCTGGGCCGTGCGGCGACGAGCCCGCGGCGGGGGGACCATCAAGGTGCGGCTCGTCAAGGGCGCCAACCTGGCGATGGAACAGGTCGAGGCGGAGCAACACGGCTGGGTCGCCGCGCCGTACCCGACGAAGGCCGACGTCGACGCGAGCTACAAGGCGATCCTCGATCGCGCCCTCGCACCGGAGTTCGCCGACGGGCTCCGGGTGGGGGTCGCCAGCCACAACCTGTTCGACGTCGCGTGGGCCTTCCTCTCGGCGCGCGACGCAGGCGCGCTCGGACGCGTCGAGTTCGAGATGCTCGAGGGCATGGCGCCGAGCCAGGCCCGGTCGCTGCACGAGCTCGCCGGCGGTCTGCTGATGTATGCGCCCGTCGTGCGGCGCGACGACTTCGACGCCAGCATCGCCTATCTCGCCCGTCGGCTGGACGAGAACACCCAGCCGGCGAACTTCCTGCGATCCCTCTTCAGCCTGCGGCCCGACAGCGCAGAGTGGGACGCCCAGGAGCGACGCTTCCGTGATGCGGTCGCCCGTCGCGGCGAGGTGAGCACGGCACGGCGGCGCGGTCCGAACCCGGCCGGGGCCGTGGCCGGCTTCACGAACGAAGCCGACTCGGACTTCACCGACGGCGAGGCACGCCGAGCTGCGGTCGAGCTGCGGCCGCGCCGTGTGCCGGTCGACGAGCTCCGCGATCGGGCCGCGGTCGACGCCGCGATGGCGCGCGCCTGCGACGCGGCGCAGCGCTGGTCGAGGACTGCTGGACGCGAGCGGCGGGACGCGATCGGGCGAGCGGCCGACCAGATGCGCCGGGAGCGCTTCGAGACCATCGCCGTGATGGCCGACGAGACGGGCAAGACGATCGCCGAGGCCGACCCCGAGGTCAGCGAGGCGATCGACTTCGCCACGTACTACTCCGGCCCCGGCATCGACCTGCACGACGAGCTGACCACCGGTCCGGTCGGTGTCGAGGTGAGCGGCCGCGGCGTCGTCGCCGTGATCGGACCCTGGAACTTCCCGTACGCGATTCCCGCAGGCGGCACGTTCGCGGCGTTGGCCGCCGGCAACGCGGTGGTGCTCAAGCCGGCGCCCGAGGCGGTCCAGGTGGCGGCGACGTTCGTCGACCAGCTGCACCGCAGCGGCCTCGATCCCGACCTCGTGCAGCTGATGGTCTGCGACGACGGTCCCATCGGTCGCCATCTGGTCACCCACGACGACGTCGACACCGTCGTCCTCACCGGCGCCTACGAGACGGCGACGATGTTCCTCGGATGGAAACCCGACCTGCGCCTGTTCGCCGAGACGAGCGGCAAGAACGCGCTGGTGATCACCACCACCGCCGACCTCGATCTGGCGCTCGACGACCTCGTGCGCTCCGCCTTCGGCCACGCCGGTCAGAAGTGCTCGGCCGCCAGCCTCGGCATCGTCGAGGCGCCGGTGTACGACGACCCGGAGTTCCACCGCCGCCTCCGCGACATCGTGCGCAGCCGGCGCGTCGGTTGGCCGCAGGACCCGGCCACCATCGTCGGCCCGGTCATCGTGCCGCCGACCGGCAAGCTGGAGCGCGCCCTCACCTCGCTGGAGCCTGGCGAGCGGTGGCTGGTGGAGCCCGAACCACTCGACGACTCGAGACGTCTGTGGCGGCCGGGTGTGCGCGTCGATGTTGCGCCGGGGTCGTGGTTCCATCGCACCGAGTGCTTCGGACCGGTGCTCGGGTTGATGCGTGCCCGAGACCTCGACCATGCGATCGAGATCCAGAACGACAGCGACTACGGCCTCACGGGCGGGATCCACAGCCTCGACCCCGACGAGATCGACCGCTGGTGCGAACGGGTGCAGGTGGGCAACGCCTACGTCAACCGGCACATCACGGGCGCGGTCGTCCGGCGTCAGCCGTTCGGAGGGTGGAAGCGCTCGTCGATCGGCCCGGGAGCGAAGGCAGGCGGGCCGAACTACGTGGTGCAGTTCAGCCGGCTCGAGGAACGGCCCGGCACGGCGCCCGATGCGGTCGACGCGTCGTACGAGGCGGCCTGGCGCGACATCTTCTCGACGGAGGTCGACCCGAGTGAACTCGTGTCCGAGGCGAACGTGCTGCGGTACCGACCGGTGCGACGCATGGTTGTTCGCCACGACGGGACGCAGCCGGAGGCACTCCGCCGGTTGGCCGTCGCCGCCCGGCTCAGCGGCGTCGACCTGGTGCGCTCGCACAGCGACGACGATGACGACGAAGCGTTCCTGCGGAGCCTTCGCGACGACGATCGCGTGCGTTTGGTCGGCGGTGCCGGGGCCGGCCCGGATGGGTGGGCCGGGATCCGTCGACGTCTCGTGGAACGCGGGATCTGGTACGACGACGCGCCGCCGTCGCCGCACGGTCGGGTCGAGCTGTTGCGTTGGACCCGGGAGCAGGCGATCAGCCGCACGCTCCATCGGCACGGGCGGATCGACCGAACTGACGGGATCGGCCTGACGTAACCGGATCGGACGCAAACGGATCGGAGGAGGGAGCGATGGTGCCGGTCGGCGACCGGCACCATCGCGTCCTACCTTCGTTGTCGGCTGCGGTAGCGGTGTCGCCCCTTGGCCTCGCGGACCGCTTGCGCGTGTTCCTGGAGGCGGCGGTTGCGAGTGTGCCGTTGGCGCAGCTCTTCCAAGTGGTACTGGGGGACCACGACGTGGTTCATGACGGTTCCTTTCGGTGGTTGGTTGGTGGGAAGGTGTGGGTCAAAGGCGCGACGGGCGCGAGCGCGCCGTGTCGCGACGGCCGGGGTACGGGACGGAGCGGTCGTGCGGCGGGGTCAGCGCCGCGCAGCGCGCGTCGTCACGACGGGGTCAGCACCGCAACCGGGCCGATCGGCCCCGAACGTCGCGCGGTCGACGCGGCCGGTCGCGGCGGTCGTCTCGATGGCATTCATCGTGTCGCTGTTGTTCATCGCGGTGCACCTCCTCTCGTGTGTCGCTTCGCATCCTTGCCGGTGCGACGGTGGCCGCGCAACGAGGTTTCGCGCGACAGCCGATCACCCACCGTCGGCGTCGTCGGCCGCGCCGGATCCGTCGGGATCGGAGAGGTCGACGCGCTCGCGCGGCAGGAGGTCGAGCACGATCGTGTCCGGGTCGAGCTCCGCCTCGAGCAACGACTCGCGGAGCTCGGCGATGTCAGGCGTCGCCAGCGCCGCGACGACCATGACGAGGAGCCCGATCACCCAGTACGCCTCGCGCTGGTTGACCGGCCGAC
>CAYGLH010000029.1:12826-20055 GCA_964350535.1 uncultured Ilumatobacteraceae bacterium | reverse complement strand
GATGGCTCAGGGATCCGGCCGACTCGACGCTGCGGGGATCGGCGTCACCGACCTGGAACGCTCGGCGGCGTTCTACTGCACCGTGTTCGGGCTCGAGGAGCTGATGCGCTTCGAGCTGCCGACGATGGACGAGATCATCGTCGGACGGCCGGGCAAGGGCGCGGCGATCGTGTTGATGTGCCACACCGATGGCGTCGAGCGAGACCTGGCGAACACCGGCGGCAAGCTCGTGTTCGGCGTGCGCGACGCCGCGGCCACCGCGGCGCTGGCCTGCGAGCACGGCGCGTCGATGGTGATGGAGCCGGCGCCCGCCACCGGGATGGGTGAAGCCGTCGTCGGCTTCGTCGCCGATCCCGACGGTCACACGATCGAGCTCCTCCAGCGCTGACGCCGTTCTCGTGAACATCTGTGGCCGTGGCGCCGACAGACGTTCACGAGATGGGCTGAGCTACTCGACGAGATGGAGGAAGCTGGCGTGGCGGACGTAGCCCTCGTTGGTGAACTCGGCGATCTCGACGCGGGCGACGAGTTCGGGCGCGATCCAGGTGGCGTTGCGCCGATAGGCGGCGGGTGGCTGCTCGGCGAAGGGCTGTTCGGGGACCGCCAACGCGCGCATCCGTGTGGTGAGCGACTCGAGCGTCGCCTGGTCGAACCCGGTGCCGACGCCGCCGGCGAAGCGCAGATCGTCGCCGTCGCGGCGGCCGACGAGCAACGAGCCGAAGGTGCTCGAGCGGCCACCTTCGCCGGCCGTGAACCCGCCGATGACCACGTCGACCTGGCGACGCACCTTGACTTTGATCCACTCCTTCGTGCGCGTCCCGGGGCGGTACGTCGAGCCGAGGCGCTTGGCGACGACCCCCTCCAGCTCCTGTTGTTCGGCGGCGGCGAGGAGTGCGGCGCCGTCGCCCACCCGGTGAGCGGGCACCATCCAGTTGTCGCCGGGCTCGACGAGCGAGTCGAGCAGACGTCGGCGGTCCTCGTACGGCAGGTCGATCGTGTCCGTGCCGCCGACCGAGAGCACGTCGAACACGTAGAGCACCGCCTCGCGCGGCGACGTCGGCCCGCTCTGCTGCACGAGTTCGAACCGCGGCCGTCCCTCGTCGTCGAGGACCACGAGCTCGGCATCGAGGATCGCCGTCTCGGCGTTCGTCGCGCCGGCGATCCCGCCGAGCTCGGGCCACCGCTCGGTGACGTCGCGCCCAGAGCTGCTCTGCAGGCGGACGCCGGACCCATCGACGAAGACGAGCGTGCGGTAGCCGTCCCACTTCACCTCGTACGCCCAGGCGTCACCGGACGGGAGACGCCCGAGCGTCGCCTTCATCGGTGCCACCGGGAACGTCAAGGCCACGCCGCGATGTTGCCAGCTCGCCGACCGTCCGGGCACGGATCCGTGCAGGCACTGTCGCGATCGGGGCCCGTGCCGCTGTCGCAGCCCGGCGGCCGATGGCGCGGCACGTCGGATTGTCCCTGCGGGTTCCGACGGGGGAGACTGCACCCATGCCTGCGACGAGCTTCCGTGATCTGGACTTCCTCGACCTCCTCACGCTGGAGCCGCACGGTCCCGACACCTTCGTGGCGACCACCGCGGAGTACCCGTGGGGCGGGCGGCTGTTCGGTGGGCAGGTCGTCGCCCAGGCGCTCCGGGCGGCAATCGAGACGGTGGATCCCGGGCGCCCGGTGCACTCGTTGCACTCGTACTTCATCCGGCCGGGCACGCCGGACGAGCCGGTGCGCTACGAGGTCGAGCGGCTGCGCGAGGGGCGTTCGTTCACCACCCGCCAGGTGGTCGCCCGTCAGTCCTCCGGCGCGATCCTCAACCTGTCCGCGTCCTTCCAGGCGCCCGAGGACGAAGCGGACGTGCCGGCCGGCGCGATCCCGGACGGCCTCCCGGGACCGACCGATCCGGGGACTCGCAACCACTCGTGGGGGGCGCTGCTCGAACGGCGCAAGGTGATGTCGCCGGACGGACACATCGGGTACTGGATCCGGCTCGATGCCGACCTCCCCGACGATCCGGTGGTCCACACCTGTGGGGTGGCGTTCATGTCGGACGCCGCGCCGTCGCGCCCGGCCCGTTCGCTGCATCCCGAGTTCATCGGCAACGAGGACGACCGCCACTGGTTCCAGGGTGCCAGTCTCGATCACGCGGTGTGGTTCCATCGTCCGAGCCGCGCCGACGAGTGGCACTGGTTCGATGCCCGCACCCATGGGCTGTCGGGCGCCCGCGGTCTCGTCACCGCCGACGTCTACACCGAGTCCGGCGTCCAGGCGATCACCATCGCCCAGCAGGTGCTGTTGCGCAAGAAGCGCGCCGTCGACTGATCAGGTCGCGGTGTCGGGGACGCGACTCGACAGCACGCCGTCGGCCTCGAGCGCATCGATCCGAGCCTGGTCGTAGCCGAGGATCTCGTCGAGCACCGCCCGGTTGTCCTCGCCGCGGTAGCGGATGTGCGGGGCGACCGCCACTCCGGGCGAACCGCTGAACCGCCACGGCACGTTGGGGACGGCGATCGTGCCGCCGTGGCGATCGTCGACGTCGACGGTGACGCCGCGCTCGCGGCCCCACTCGGTGTCGGCGAGCTCACCGGGTTGCCGCACCCGACCGACGGCGAGGCGGTGCTGGGAGAAGATCTCCTCGAACGCCACCGAGTCCTCGATCGTCGCGGCGAAGTCGGCGATGATCGCCGTCAGCTCGTCCATGTGGGCGAGACGCGACTCGACCGACTCGAAGCGGGGATCGTCGAGGAGGTCGTTGCGTCCCATGGCGCCCACGAACAGGTCGAACGTGCCGCGCTCGGCGGGGTGGCCGCTGACGATCAACGACTCGCCGTTCGCCACGGTCAGCACCACGTAGTCGTCGGGCTGGAAGCTGCGGATCCACCCCGGGTCCGCCTCCCCGTCCCACAGCGCGTCGTGCATGTGCTCGTTGTCGTACATCATCGTCTCGGCCATCGAGATGTCGATGCGCTGGCCGACGCCCGTGGTCGTGCGCTGGTAGAGCGCGGCCAGGATCGCCGACGACGCTTGCAGTGCGGTGTACAGGTCGGCGTGGCTGTGCGGGTCCTTCGCCAGCGCCGCGCGCTTGCGCCCCTGGCTGGCGATGATCCCGGTCTCCGCCTCGACGACGGGGGCGTATGCCCGCCGCTTCACCCAGGGCCCGGTCTGGCCGTACCCCGAGATCGACGCCACGATCAGCCGCGGGTTGCGATCCATCAGCACGTCGGCGCCGAGGCCGAGCCGGTCCATCACACCCGGCCGGTAGTTCTCCAGCACGACGTCGACCCGATCGACGAGGTCGAGCACGATGGCGATGCCGGCCTCGGAGGAGATGTCGATGCTGATGTTGCGCTTGCCCGCGTTCTGCTGGGCGAAGTAGCTGGCGATGCCGTGTCGGCGCGGCGTGGAGAAGCGCGTCAGGTCACCCGACGGCGGCTCCAACTTGATGACGTCGGCGCCGAGATCGGCGAGCATCCGGGTGCAGTGCGGGCCCGACAGCACGCGGGTGAAGTCGAGCACCCGCACGCCGGAGAGCGGGGTGGACGGTGCGTCGGCGGCGGAGGGCATCGCGCCATGGTGCCACGACCTCCGCGCGCCGGCCGCAGGGGAGCAACCTGTTGCATCGGGGTCTGACACCTTTGTGACAGGTTGGGGTGACGGGTGGCTCATGGCGGCTGCGATCGGACGCCGATAGGGTCGTCAGCTGCGCCGGAGAATCCCCCACCGGTGAGCGCACTCGGACTCTCTCGTTCCGGCTGTCGCGCTGTTGAACAGAGAGAAGGACTTCCGATGACCATCATCGACGACGCGCCGCGCGCGTCCGACGCCGTGCCGTTCGACGCGCTCGGCCTCCCCCCGAAGATCGTCCGCACGCTCGAGCGTCGCAAGATGGCGACCGCCTTCCCGATCCAGGCGGCGGTGATCCCCGACGCCCTCGCCGGTCGCGACGTCGCCGGACGCGCTCCGACCGGGTCGGGCAAGACCCTCGGCTTCGGCCTGCCACTGGTTGCCGGCCTGCGCGATGCCAAGCCGCACCGGCCCGTCGCCCTCGTGCTCGCCCCGACCCGCGAGCTGGCCGAGCAGATCATGGGTGAGCTGGTGCCGTTCGCCAAGGCGCTCGGGCACTGGGTCACCGCGGTCTACGGCGGTGTCGGCTACGGCGTGCAGCGCAGCTCGCTCGAGCGCGGCACGGAGCTGATCGTCGCCTGCCCGGGCCGCCTCGAGGACCTCATCCAGATGGGTGTCGTCGACCTCGGCGACGTCACCAGCGTCGTCATCGACGAGGCCGACCAGATGTCGGACATGGGGTTCTTGCCGGCCGTGCGCCGGATCCTCGACCTCACGCATCCCGACCGTCAGGTGCAGCTGTTCTCGGCGACGCTCGACGGACCCGTCGCCAAGTTGATCGACGACTACCAGCGCGACCCCGTCCACCACGAGGTCGGTCCGAAGGGTCCGGACATCGAGTCCGCCGATCACAAGTTCTGGTTGCTGGAGCGCACCGAGCGCGCCGCCACCACCGCGGACATCGCCGGGCGGCTCGGGGCGACCATCGTGTTCACCCGGACCCGTCACGGCGCCGACCGCCTCGCCAAGCGGCTCGACAAGCTCGGCGTCGCCGCCGCTCCGATCCACGGCGGACGCAGCCAGGGGCAGCGCGACCGTGCGCTCGCCGCGTTCAAGGACGGCTCGGTGCAGGCGCTCGTCGCCACCGACGTCGCCGCGCGTGGCATCCATGTCGACGGCGTGTCGTGCGTCGTGCACTTCGACCTGCCCGCCGACGCGGCGACGTACCACCACCGCTCGGGTCGCACCGCCCGCGCCGGCGCGACGGGCACCGTGATCGCGCTCGTCGATCCCAGCCAGAAGCGCGAGGCGCGCGACCTCCAGCGCGACGTCGGCCTGAAGCGGCCGCTCGCCGATCCTGCGCCCGAGACGCTCACCGTCGTCGTCGAGGAGGCGCCCGCCGCGACGCCGGAGCCGGTCGAGCTCCCCGAGGGTCGCGAGGGCGGCACGGTGAAGTTCTTCAACGCCGGACGCGGGTACGGGTTCATCCGTCCCGCCAGCGGCGGTGACGATCTCTTCGTGCACTTCTCGAACATCGACCACGAGGGCTTCAAGACCCTCGACGCCGACGTCGACGTGACGTTCCGCGTCGCCTCTGGCCGCCGCGGTCCGGAAGCTTTCGACGTCCGGCTCGCCAGCTGAGCGCAACCTGTCACATCGGGGTCTGACCCCGTGGTGACAGGTGCACATCTAGGCTCGGCGCGTGCTCGACGATCGGGAGTTGCTCGAGAAGCGGATCGCCCGTGAGCTGTGGGAGCGCGTGCTGCCACTGGCCCACGTCGACAGCCGGACGCTGACCGCCACCGCGTCCGACCGGCCCGACGGCCCGGGATCCGGCGTCGCTCCGGGCGATCGGTGGGGGGCTCCGTGGGAGACCACGTGGTTCCGGTTCACGGGCGAGATCCCGGCGTCGTGGCGCGACCGTCGCGTGGAGGCCGTGATCGACCTCGGGTTCGACCCGCGGGCTGCGGGCTTCCAGGCCGAAGGGCTGGTCGTCGCCGTCGACGGCGACGGGTGTCGACGCCCGGTGCAGGGCATCCATCCGCGCCGCACCAACTACCGGCTGCCGGCCGACGTCGTCGCCGGCGGGCGTGCCGACCTCCTCGTCGAGGCTGCCTCCAACCCGATGTTCCCGCAGTTCCGGCCGTCGCCGCTGGGACGGCTCGCGACCGCCGGCGACCGCCGGCTCTACACGTTCCGGCGGGCCGAGATCGTCCTCTACGACGACGAGGCAGAAGCGCTCGCCTACGACGTCGAGGTGCTCGACGGACACATGCGTGCGCTGCACCTCGACGATCCCCGTCGTGCCCGCCTGGTGCGCACCATCGTGGCCGCCCTCGACGCGCTGCCCGACATCGTCCGTGCCCGCCGTCTGCTGGCGCCGTGGCTGACCGAGCGTCCGGCGACGGAGGGCGCCCACCGGATCGTCGCCACCGGCCACGCCCACATCGACACGGCCTGGCTGTGGCCGCTGCGCGAGACCGTGCGCAAGTGCACCCGCACCTTCGCCTCGGCGGTGGCGCTGATGGACGACTACCCCGAGTACCGGTTCTCGTGCTCGCAGGCCCAGCAGTACGCCTGGGTGGAGGAGCGTCATCCCGAGCTGTTCGCGAAGATCGTCGAGCGCGTCGAGCGCGGGCAGTGGATCCCGGTCGGCGGGATGTGGGTCGAGGCGGACATGAACCTGCCGTCGGGGGAGAGCCTCGTCCGTCAGATCGTGTACGGCCAGCGCTACTTCGAGGAGCGTTTCGGCCGCCGCTGCGACGAGGTGTGGATCCCCGACGTGTTCGGCTATCCCGCGGGCCTGCCGCAGGTGTTCGCACAGGGTGGGATGACCCGCTTCGTCACGCAGAAGCTGTCGTGGAACAAGCAGAACGTCTTCCCCCACCACACGTTCTGGTGGGAGGGCCTCGACGGGACACGGGTGCTCACGCACTTCCCGCCGGTCGACACGTACAACGCCGAGATCACCCCGGACGAAGTTGCCTTCTCGGTCCGCAACTTCAAGGAGCACGGGTGGAGCGGCGTGTCGCTGATGCCCTTCGGCCACGGCGACGGGGGTGGGGGACCGACGCGTGAGATGCTCGAACGGGCGCGCCGCCTGGCCACGGTCGACCCGAGCTTCACGTTGGAGGTGGGGACTCCGACGGAGGTGTTCGACGCGATCGAGGACGAGGCGGCGCATGGCGCGTCCGTCCCGGTGTGGCGCGGTGAGCTCTACTTCGAGACGCACCGCGGCACGCTCACCAGCCAGTTGCGGACCAAGTTGGGGAACCGGCGGTGCGAGCGCCTGCTGGTCGAGGCCGAGCTGTGGGCCGCCACGCTCGGTACGCCGGTCGATCTCGACGATCTCTGGCGCGAGCTGCTGACCCAGCAGTTCCACGACATCCTCCCGGGCTCGTCGATCGGGTGGGTGCACGACGACGCCGAGGCGATCTTCGGCCGCGTCGAGGCCGAGCTCGAAGCGCGCATCGCGGAGTTGCTCGCCGCTGTCGTCGGCGGCGTCGCGGATCGGAACCCCGACGCCACCGCCGATCTCGTGTGGCTCGCCAACCGCGCTGACGCGCCGCTGGACGGCGTCGTCCTCGTCCCGGCGCCGACAGCCGACCACCTCGCGCAGCTCGACGGCCCCGACGACGCCGCGCACGGGTCGGGTGAGGACGGCG
>CAYGLH010000029.1:0-12816 GCA_964350535.1 uncultured Ilumatobacteraceae bacterium | reverse complement strand
CGGTCCAGCGACTCATCGACGGATCGGTCGCCGTCCGGGCGTCCGTCCCGGCCCTCGGCGTGGCCGAGCTCGAGCCGCTGCCCACCCGGCACGTGGTCACCGTGACCGACACGTCGATGGCGAACGAGCACCTCGCGATCCGATGGGACGAGGCCGGCAACGTCTACTCGATCATCGATGTGGCCACCGCTCGCGAGATCGTGCCCGACGGCCAGATCGCCGCAGCGCTCGAGCTCGCCCCCGACCATCCCGTCGAGTACGACGCCTGGGACCTCGAGGCGTGGACCCGGGGCCAGGCCGAGCCGCTGACGTCCGCCGGGCGGGACCCGGAGGGAGAGCGAGCGGTCAGCATCGACGTGCTCGAACGCGGCCCGCTCGTCGGCCGCGTCCGAGTCGAGCGCACGTTCGGCCCGTCACGCTCGACGGTCGTGTACGAGTTGCGCGCCGGCGCGCCGCAGTTCTTCGTGCACGTCGACGTCGACTGGCAGCACGCCGAGCACCTGCTGTCGATGGCGTTCCCGATCGACGTGCGCACCGACATCGCCACCTGTGATGTGCAGTTCGGTGTCGTCGGGCGCCCGACCCACCCGACGAGTCCGTACGACGCCGCCAAGTTCGAGGTGTGCGCGCACCGGTTCGTCGACCTCGCCGAGCCCGACTTCGGGGTCGCGGTGCTGAACGACGGGCGCTACGGCCACTGCGTGTTCGACGGCGCCGTCCGCGTCAGCCTCGCCCGCGCCGCCCGATACCCCGATCCCGCGGCCGACAACGGTCGGCACCGTGTGACGCTGGCGCTGATGCCGCACACGGAGGGACTCGGCGCGGTTCGTGCCGCGGCGGCACTGCTGAACCAGCCGCCGCGGGTCGTGGTCGGCGCAACGCCTGCAACGGTGCCGACCTCCCCGGTGAGCGTGGTGGACGACGACGGGCGCCCGGCGGTCGGCGTGGAGGTCGATGCCGTCAAGCTCGCCGACGACGGTTCGGGTGACCTCGTCGTCCGCTTCCACGAGGCGGTCGGACGGCGTCAGCGGATCACCGTGTCCGCTGCCCGCCGGGTGGCACTCGCCCAGCGCTGCAACCTGCTCGAGGAGCCCGAGGCCGGCTACGAGACGAGCGACGGCGTCCTCGCCCTCACGTTGCGCCCCTTCCAACTCGTCACCCTTCGCCTCACCCTCGCCGACCCGACGTAGCGACGTCGACGCGCGAGCAGGCGCGCCGGTGTTTGTGGGGCCGATCCCGGTCCGTTCGCCCGGGATCCGACCCGCAAACGAGTGGGGTGGTGTTTGCGGGGCCGGGTCAGGAGGGGGCGAGGTGGCGGAGGGCGGCCATCGAGTAGAGGGCGATGCCGGTGGCCATCGACTCCTCCTCGAAGTACACCCGGTTCGAGTGGTTGGGTGCGGCGGTGGCCGGGTTGCGGTCGTGGGGCGTGCCGCCGAGGATCGTCATCGCGCCGGGCACCTCGTTGAGCACGTAGCTGAAGTCCTCGGCGCCCATCACCGGATTGGGCAGCTCGATCACCGCGCCGTCGCCGGCGACGTCGCGGGCCATCGCCAACGTCGCGGCGGCGTAGTCGGCGTCGTTGGAGGTCACCGGGTAGCCGTGATCGATGCGCACCTCGGCGGCACAGTCGTGGGCGGCGGCGATGCCCTCGGCGACGCGCTTGATGCCGTCGTGCACCCGCGTTCGCGTGCTCTCGCTGACGGCGCGGATCGTGCCCTCGATCGTGGCCGTCTCGGGGATCACGTTGTTCGTCGTCCCCGCGGCGATCTTGCCGACGGTGACGACCGACGGGTTGAACACGTCGATCGAGCGGGTGATCATCGTCTGCAGCGACTGCACGATCTCGCAGGCGACCGGGATCGGGTCGCAGGCCTGGTGCGGCATGCTGGCGTGGCCGCCGCGGCCCGTGACCACGATGTGCATCGTGTCCGCCGAGGCCATCACCGGCCCGCCCTTCGTGCTGACCCACCCGGTCGGCAGCATCGACGTCATGTGGATGGCGAACGCGGCGTCGACCGCCGAGGGTGTCCCGTCGCTGAGCGGGCCGACGTCGAGCAGGCCTTCCTCGAGCATGAACCTCGCGCCGTGGTGCCCCTCCTCGCCGGGCTGGAACATGAACAGCACGCGGCCGGCGAGGTCGTCGCGGCGATCGCTGAGGAGGTGCGCCGCGCCGGCGAGCATCGCGGTGTGCAGGTCGTGCCCGCAGGCGTGCATCGTGCCGTCGACCTTGGAGGAGAAGTCGAGACCGGTGTCCTCCGGCATCGGTAGGGCGTCCATGTCGCCGCGCAGCAGGATCGTCGGTCCCGGCGTCGACCCCTCGAGCGTGGCGGCGATGCCGCTGGTCGACTCGTGCTCGGTGATCGTGAGGGGCAGCCCCTCGAGCGACTCGAGCACCCGCTCGCGCGTGATCGGGAGATGGTTGCCGAGCTCGGGACGTTCGTGCAGCGCGCGCCGGAGCGCGACGGCGTCGTCGAGCAGGTCGCGGGAGTGCTCGCGCACCTCGTCGACGATCGGCTCGCGTTCGGCGCCGCGCGCCGAGGTGGAGACGTGCGCGGCCGGGTCGTGCATGGTCATGGTCGCGATCGTAGGCCGTTCCCATTCGACGTGTCGGCTGCCCACTGTGGGGAGACCACCCACCGACGACCCGACCAGGAGGTCTCCGATGTCCATGTACGGCGCCAACCCCGAACAACTCAGCCACCTCGGCACCACCCTCAACCAGCAGATCGACGCGATCGCCTCTCTGATGGCCACCGTCGACGGGGTGCTCAACGGCACCACCTGGCAGGGGCCGGCGCGGGAGCGCTTCGTCGAGGAGTGGAACGGCAGCTTCAAGCAGGCGCTGAACAACCTCAACGAGGCCTTCGGGCTGGCCGGTCGCGACTGCCTCGCTCGCTCCGAGGAGCTGCGCCGGGTGATGGGGGTCGGCTGAGGACGCCCCCGACGGCGATCCCGTACGCTTGCCGCGGTGGTGCGCATCGAGTTCACGATCGAGCCGTTCGTCGAGGGGGCGCCGGGCGAGCACGTCACCGCGGCGATCGCGGCCGCACGACGTCACGATGCGACCGTGGAGATCGGCCCGTTCGGTACCGTGTGCGAGGTCGCCGACGGTGCCACCGGCCCGCTCGTCGCGGGCGTCGTCGATGCCGCCCTGGCGCACGGCGCGACGCATGTGTCGCTGCACGTCGAGGCCGTCGGATGAGCAACGCGGGGCCGGCCGGCGGCTCGGACGTCGAGCTGCGCCACCACCCGTTGGTGCAGGCGGCGGCGCCGGTGGTCGAGGCGGTCGGCGCCACGATCGTCGCCGCCGACCAGGCCGAGGGCAGCGACGTGCCGCTCGTGTGGGACGGCGTGGTCGTCGCCGCGGTCCGGCTCCCACCGCTGCACGGTGCCCTCGACCGGTTGATCGAGTCCGTCGAGGCCGAGCTCGGTGCCCCGTTGCCGTCGCTGTCGCGCGAAGACAAGCAGCGCGCGGTGCGGTTGCTCGACGAACGCGGCGCGTTCATCTTGCGGCGCGCGGTGGAAGACGTCGCCGACGCGATGGGCGTCAGCCGGATCACCGTGTACAACTACTTGAATGCCATCCACCGCTGAGCGCGTGCGTCGCATCGACGAGTTCGACCTGATCGCCTTCGACGCGGACGACACGCTGTGGCGTTGCGAGGACTCGTTCCGCGCCGCCGAGCATCGTTTCGTCGAGCTCGTCGAGCCACATGCCCCCGCCGGCATCGACATCGACGCCGCGCTCAGTGCCACCGAGCGGTCCGATCTGTCGGTCACCGGCTACGGCGCCAAGGCGTTCACGCTGTCGATGATGCGTGCCGCGATCACCCTCACCGAGGGCCGGATCCCGGTCGCCGCGCTGGAGGAGCTGCTCGACCTCGGGCGCGACATGCTGACCGAGCCGGTGCACCTCTTGCCGCACGTCCCCGACGTGCTGTCGCAGGTGAGCGGAGCGTCCAAGGTGATGATGATCACGAAGGGCGACCTCATCCACCAGACCCGCAAGGTGACCACATCGGGGATCGACCACCACTTCTTCGAGATCGAGATCGTGCTCGAGAAGGATCCGGCGACCTACGCGAAGATCCTCGATCGGCTCGGCGTGGCGCCCGAGCGCTTCCTGATGATCGGCAACTCCGTGCGCAGCGACATCCTGCCGGTGCTCGAGCTCGGCGGACACGCCGTGCACATCCCGTACCACATCACGTGGGAGCTGGAGCGCGTCGACGGCCACGGCGAGGACTTCGTCGAGCTCGCGTCGATCGGCGATCTCCCCGCGTGGCTCGGCATCTGACGCCGGCCGGCGGGCCGTTCGCCGGGCCGGCGCGTCAGAGCCGGCGCAGCTTGACGTGGTCGACGCGGTGGTCGGCCGACTTGTGCACGATCAGCGACGCCCGGTCGCGGGTGGGCGCGATGTTCTCCCGCAGGTTCAGTCCGTTGATCGACTTCCAGATGCTGCGGGCGGTGTCGACCGCCTCGTCGTCGGTGAGCCCGGCGTAGAACCGGAAGAACGAGTCGGGGTTCTGGAACACCGACTCGCGCAGCTTGAGGAAGCGCTCGATGTACCACTGCTCGATGTCGGGTTCGGGAGCGTCCAGGTAGATCGAGAAGTCGAAGTAGTCGCTGACGAACTCGGTCGCCGAGTCGCCGCTCTGCAACACGTTGAGCCCTTCGAGGATGACGATGTCGGGCTGGTTGATCTCGACGTGCTCGTCGGGCACGATGTCGTAGACGACGTGGCTGTACACCGGTGCCCGCACGGCCTCGCTGCCGCTCTTGATCTCGCGCAGCACCCGGATCAGGTTGCGGGTGTCGTAGCTCTCCGGGAAGCCCTTGCGGTTCATCAGGTCGCGCTCCTCCAGCACCCGGTTGGGGTGGAGGAAGCCGTCGGTGGTGATGAGGTCGACCTTCGGGTGGTCGGGCCAGCGACGCAGCAGCGCCTGGAGGATGCGGGCGAAGGTGCTCTTGCCCACCGCCACGCTGCCGGCGACACCGATCACATACGGCACCTTCGGAGCGATCGCGCCGAGGAACGTGGCCGACACCCGGTGGAGGTCGAGCGTGGCGCTCACGTACAGGTTCAGCAAGCGGCTCAACGGCAGGTAGATCGCGGCGACCTCGTCGAGATCGATCTCCTCGTTGATGCCGCGCAGCTCGGCCAGGTCGTCCTCGCCGAGCGTCAACGGTGTCGACGCCCGGAGCTCGGCCCACGCCGGCCGGTCGAACGTGAGGTAGCGGCTGGTGGCTTCGCGCCCCACGGTCTGGTCCTCCACGGAGGTCACGACCCCGGAGGATAGGGCGCGGAACGCGGAACTACTTGAGCGAACCCGACAGGTCGATGCCGCTGAGGAAGAACTTCTGCAGGAACAGGAAGACCAGGATCGGGATCGCCATGCTCAACATCGCGCCGGCCTGCACGAGCGGGATCGCCGTGTCGTACAGCCCGAGGAACTCGTAGAGCCCGACCGAGATCGGCTGGAGGTCGCGTCGCGACGACAGGTAGACCAGCGGCTCGAGGAAGTCGTTCCAGGCGAAGAAGAAGTGGAACAGGGCGATCGCCATGATCGCTCCCTTGGCCTGCGGCAGGATCACGGTGATCAGCGTCTTGAGTGGGCCGGCCCCGTCGATCTCCGCGGCCTCGTCGAGGTCGCGCGGGATCGTCAGGAAGAACTGCCGCAGCAGGAAGACGTTGTACGCGTTGGCGAAGAAGTGCGGCACGATCAGCGGGTACCAGGTGCCGACCCAGCCGATCTGGTTGAAGATCGCGTAGGTCGGGACCAGTGTGACGAACCGCGGCAGGATGATCGTGGCGAACAGCGAGGCGACGATCAGGCCCTTGAACGGGATGCGGAACCGAGACAGCCCGTAGGCCACCAGCGTGCAGGAGATGATCGTCCCGGCCATGCCGAGCCCGGCGATGATGCCGGTGTTCCGCAACAGGCGCGGGAAGTCCATGCTGTCCCAGGCATCGGGGTAGTTCTCGAACGTCGGGTCGAGGTCGTACACGGGCTCGAGCGTGCGCCAGGTGCCCTCGTACACGATCTCGACGTCGGGCGCCGACGGGTCGACGAAGACGCTCGACTGACGGCCGGGCTGCACCAACGCCAGTTCGCGGGTCACCCCGTCGATCGGTACCTCGTAGAGCTCGTACTCCTCGCCGCCGATCTCGGCGACGACCGGCGACTTCGGCAGGATCTCCTGGTTGGCGAGCTGGTCCTCGGTCTTCAGCGAGGTCACGCCCATGAACACCAGCGGCAGCAGGAAGCCGACCAGCAGGATCGTGACGAAGAGGGTGATGCCGGCGCCGCCGAGGAAGCGCTTGGAGCGCGAGTCGAGGTCGCTGAACCGCTGCTTCGGTTCCGGCGCGGTGACCGCCCGGGCGACCTTGTTCTTGCGCGTCATGGTCGCGGTCATCAGCGTTCCTCGTACTCGTAGTGGACCCAGTAGCGGGCCGACCAGAACAGCGCCGCGGTGATGGCGAACACGACGATGAACATCGCCCACGCCAACGTGGCGCCGTAGCCCGCCTGGAAGAAGCCGAAGGTGTCCTGGAAGAACACCATCGTGTAGAACTTGCCCGCCTCGTCGGGGTGGCCCTCGGGCCCCAGCAGCACGTAGGGAACGAGGAAGTACTGCCCGAGCGCCACGAAGGCGATCACGATGTTGTAGAAGGTGATCGGGCTGATCATCGGCCACGTCACGTCGCGGAACAGGCGCCAGCGCCCGGCGCCGTCGATCGTCGCCGCCTCGTAGAGGTCGGCCGGCACGCTGTTCAGCGACGCGGTGAAGATGATGATCGCGTTGCCGATCCCCCACGTGGCGATGAGGATCAGCGACGGCAGGACCCACTGGGGTTCCTGCAGCCAGTCGGGGCTGTCGATGCCGAACCACTCGACGATCCGGGTGAGCCACCCCGACTGGCCGTTGAGATAGAACTTCCAGACGATGATCGCCGCCACCATCGGCACCATCGACGGTAGGTAGAACATCAGCCGGAAGAAGCTGCGCCCCCACAGACGTTTGGCGGTCAAGAGGTAGGCGATCCCCAGCGGCAGGAACACCGACATCGGGATGAACATCAGGCCGAACTTCAGCGTGACCCACGCGCCCTGGGCGACATCGGGGTCGTCGAACAGGCGCCGCCAGTTGTCGAGCCCGACCCACTGCGTGCCGGAGTCATCGTTGTCGACCAGCTGGTAGTCGGTGAAGCTCATCACCAACGACAGCCCGATCGGCACGGCGTAGAAGAGGGTCAGCCCGATCAACCAGGGCGACACGAACAACAGCCCGCGACGTCGCTCCCGCTTGTACAGCGTGCCGGACCCGGCCGGGAGGGGAGAGGAGGCGTCGGCCTCCCCTCCCCCCGTGAACATTTCGATGCCCATGGATTCCTGTCAGGACGTCAGGTGCAGGTCACCTGGTCAGCCGTTGGCCCAGATCTGCTCGAGGTCGGCCTCGAGTTGCGCGACCTCGGCATCGATGTCGATGTTCGGGTCGGAGATCAGCGGCTGATCGAGCTCCTTGATCCGGCTGTCGGACTCGAGGAAGTTCGTCATGTTCGCCTGGTGGTTCGGCACGTCCGGGTACTGGAGCCCGGCGATGATGACGTCCCAGTTGACGCCTTGCGGGAACGTCCCGTTGAGGTTCTCGAAGTACGCCTCCTGGATGTCCGCACGGGCGGGTGCGCCGCCGTACACGTCGAGCAGCTCCAGCGCGCCGTCGCCCAACATGTAGGAGAGCACCTCGAAGGCCGCCTCCGGGTTGTCCGTGTCCTTCAAGATCCGGAAGTTGTCACCGTGGTACCGGGAGACGACGTTGCCGTTGTAGTTCGGCAGTGCGGCGAGGTTCCAGTTCTCGAGGGCGTTGCCGTCACCGTCGTACAGGCAGCACGTGTACCAGAGGTGCATGTTGCCCATCGCCACGCGGCCGCTGGCGAACGGGTTGCCGGCCAGCGCGTCGCTCTCCTGGTAGGTGTAGGTCGGGGCGATGCCCTGCTGGGTGGTCAGCGCGTTGTACCACTTCCACTCGTCGACCCAGGCCTCGGGCACCTTGGCGGTGCCGTCCTCCTGCTCGATGCTGCCGGCCTCCCACGCCGAGCCCTGTGCGGCGGGGGCGTGGCTCCACTGGTGGACGTAGCCGAACTGCTCGACGGCGTCGATGTCGTAGTCCGGGCTCGTGGCGTCGTTGCCGTTGGCGTCGACCGCGAGGATCGCGGCGATCTCCGACAGCTTCTCCCAGGTCCATTCGCCCTCGTACTCGGTGCCCTCGCCGTAGATGCTGATGCCACCCTCGCCGTACTCGGCCGGCGGGTACGGCAGACCGGCCTCGTCGAAGAGGTCGATGTTGTACACGAGCGCCGACGGGTAGGCGGCGAAGGGCAGGCCGGTGAGCGTGCCGTCGGCCTCGCGCCAGCCCTCGACGTCCTCCTCGGAGAAGATCGACAGGTCGTACCCGCTCGACTCGATCAGCGGTTCGAGGTCGAGGTAGTTGCCGGCGAACGCATTGGCGCCCTCGCGGCCGACCGGGCCCACGATGTCGGGAGCGTTGCCGCCGGCGATCTGGGTGGCGAGCGTGTCGGCGGCGACGTCGTTGTCGACGTACTCGACGACCAGCTCGATCTCGTCCTGGCTGTCGTTGTAGGCCGCGACGAACGCATCCTGGCGCTCGATCTGCTCGGCCTCGGCGCCGGTGCCGAGACCGACGAACCAGCGCACCTGCACGGTGTCGCCCGACGCTTCCTCGTCGCCGCTGTCGCCTCCGGCGGCCTCGGTGTCCGCAGGGGCCTCGGTGTCGGCCGCCGCGTCCTCGGCGGGGGCCTCGGTGTCGCTGGCGGCCTCGGTGTCGTCCGACCCTCCGTCGCTGGAGTCGTCGTCACCGCAGGCCGCGGCGACGAGGGTCAGCGCCACGCCGGCGCCGACGATCGAGGTGAGGCGCGAACGGCCTCGACGGTTTCGTAGCATGGGTTGTGTCTCCTTGGTGATTGGGTAAGAGCAAGAGCCGGGAGCATCCGACGGGTGGGGACGTGCAGGTCCCCACCCGTCATGACAGGGTCAAGTTGTCGATGTGCTCGTGATGGTCATGGGTCCTCGCCGTCGTCGGGCGAGTGTGCGGTGGATCCCCCGACCACGAGCCGTGGTCGCAGGAGCTGCCGCGTTGGCGCGTCGACCCCTGCGAGGATCGACACGAGCGTGGACACCGCCGCCTCGGCAACGTCGTCGAACGGTTGCCGGACGGTGGTGAGCGTGGGTTCGAGGCTGTCGACGGCGGCGGTGCCGTCGAAGCCGGCGATGGCGATGTCGCCGGGTATCGACATCCCGGCCTGCTGGACGACGTCGAACACGCCGATCGCCGTCTCGTCGTTGGCGGCGAACACCGCGTCGGGGGAGGCGGGGAGCAGGGCCCGCATCGCCTCGCGACCCGACGCCCGCGTGTAGGCGCCTTCGACGATGAGCCGGTCGTCGAGCTCGACGCCGTGTCGGGCGTGCGCGTCGCGGAACGCGGCGAGTCGCTGTGCCGCGTCGTCGCGTCCGAGGATGCCGGTGATGTGGGCGATGCGCCGGTAGCCCTGGTCGAAGAGATGCTCGACCAGATCGACGGTGGCGTCGTAGCTCTCGACCTCGATGGTGGCGACGTCGGTGCGTGTCGGGTGGGTCCCGATGAGCACGGCGGGGACATCGGCGTCGAGCAGTTGTTCGACCCACTCCTCGCCGAGGGCGACGGCGCTCACGACGATGCCGTCGATCAGGCCGTCGTGGAGCGTGTGGCGCACCGCGCGGTTGGGTTCGGCGTGCGTGAGCAGCAGCATCAGGCCCTCGTCGTGGCGGTCGGCGGCGCCGGCCACCGCCTGGATCAGCGACGCGCCATAGGGGTCGACGCGCAGCTCGTCGCTCGGCATCACGAGCCCGATCACAGAGGCCCGCCCGCTGGCGAGGAACTGTGCGGCCCGGTTGGGGCGATACCCGAGTCGGGTGGCGACGCTACGCACCCGTTCGCGCACCTCGGCGCGCACGCCGTCGCGGTCGTTGAGGGCGCGGGAGGCGGTGGCGCGCGACACGCCGCTGACACGGGCGACGTCGTCGAGACTGACCGGTGTTCCGGTGCCTCGCGCCACGGCCGAGTTCATCTTGTGCCTCCCTCCCCTCGTGGTCCCCGTCCGAACCCCTCGTTCGAACTTCCCCTTGCATCGGAAGCGCTTCCATGTAATCATGCGGGTGACGCCAGGGTCAAGGCAGAGTTAACGGGAGCGCACTTTTTGCGCTCTGAGCTGGTGAAACAGCTCAAAGCGAAGACGCCCGCCGACAATTCAGGAGATCCATCCATGACCGCTGAACCTGCGCGCCGCAAACGCTTCCAGACGCGCGCCACGCCCCACACCATCCAGGGTGTGACGACGTGGTGACCTTCCCCGAGGGGTTCCTCTGGGGAACCGCCACGTCCTCCTACCAGATCGAGGGGGCCACCGACGTCGACGGCAAGGGCGAGAGCATCTGGGACCGCTTCTGTGCCGTGCCCGGAGCGATCGCCGACGGTTCCGACGGCCGGACGGCCTGCGACCACTACCACCGCTACCGCGACGACGTCGCGTTGATGGCCCGGCTCGGCATGCAGGCCTACCGGTTCTCGGTGGCCTGGACGCGGATCCTCCCCGACGGTCGGACGGTCAACCCGGCGGGTCTCGACTTCTACGACCGGCTCGCCGACGAGCTGCTCGCCGCCGACATTCGGCCGCTCGCCACGCTCTACCACTGGGATCTTCCACAAGCCTTGCAGGACGCCGGCGGATGGGTCCAGCGCGACACCGCCGAGCACTTCGCCGTCTACACCGAGACCCTGCTCGAGCGGCTCGGCGATCGGGTCGACACGTGGATGACGATCAACGAGCCGTTCGTCGTCTCCGACCACGGCCACGTCACCGGCGAGCACGCCCCCGGTCACCGGTCGGTTCGCGACGGGTTGGCCGTCTCGCACCACGTGCTGCTCGCCCACGCCCGCGGGCTCGAGAGGATCCGGGCGATGGCGCCGGACGCGACCGCCGGCATCGTGCTCAACTTCACGCCCGCCGTGGCGGAGACCGACTCGGCGGCCGACCGATTCGCCACGGCGCGTCGTGACGACATCGAGAACCGCTGGTACGCCGACCCGCTCAGCGGTCGCGGGTATCCGGCCGAGACCGTCGAGTGGCTCGGTTGGGACCAGGCCGAGGTGCGCGATGGCGATCTCGAGGCGATCGCCCGCCCGATCGACCTGCTCGGCGTGAACTTCTACACCCGCCAGGTGGTCAGCGCCGATCCCGACCGGGAGGTCCCGAAGGTGTTGCCGACCACCGCGATGGACTGGGAGATCGACCCACCGACCTTCGGCAAGCTCCTGCGCTGGCTCCACGACCACTACGACTTCCCGCGCCTGATGGTGATGGAGAACGGCGCGGCGATGCCCGACGACGTGCGGATCGGTGGGACCCCCGACGGGCAGATCGACGATCAGGATCGCATCGACTACCTCCGCGGCCATCTCGCCGAGGTCGCCAGTGCGATCGCCGATGGGGTGCCGGTCGTCGGCTACCAGGCGTGGTCGTTCCTCGACAACTTCGAGTGGGCATGGGGATACGGCGGACGTTTCGGCATCGTCGAGGTCGACTTCGACACCCTCGAGCGGCGGCCCAAGGCCAGTGCCGAGTGGTACTCGCGGGTGATCGCCGACAACGGCTTCGACGAACCGGTGGCGTCCGGCGGACACGCACCGGCCAGCATCACGGAAGGGGCACCTCGATGAGTGCGGTCACGTTCGAACAGGTCACCAAGCGCTTCGCCGGCGACGTCGTCGCCGTCGACCACCTCGACCTCGAGGTCGACGACGGGGAGCTGCTCGTCGTCGTCGGTCCATCCGGGTGCGGCAAGACCACCACGCTGCGGATGCTCGCCGGCCTCGAGGACGTCACCGAGGGCGCCATCAGCATCGGCGACCGGGTGGTCAACGATGTCGGAGCCAAGGACCGCGACATCGCGATGGTGTTCCAGAGCTACGCGCTCTACCCGCATCTCACGGTCGCGGAGAACCTCGGCTACCCGTTGAAGCTGGCACGCATGCCCAAGGGCGAGCGCAACGACCGCATCCGTCAGGTCGCCGACCAGCTGCAGCTGACCGAGCTGCTCGGCCGACGACCGCGGCAGCTGTCCGGTGGGCAGCGCCAGCGGGTGGCGATGGGCCGGGCGATGGTCCGCCAGCCGAGCGTGTTCCTGATGGACGAGCCGCTCTCCAACCTCGACGCCAAGCTGCGGGTCACGATGCGCAGCGAGGTGGCAGAGCTGCAGCGCCAGCTCGGCACCACGATGTTCTACGTCACCCACGATCAGATCGAGGCGATGACGATGGGCCACCGCGTGGCGTTGCTGCGCGATGGGCTGCTGCAGCAGGTGGCGCCGCCCGACGAGCTGTACCGCTCGCCCGCCAACGTCTTCGTCGCGGGGTTCATCGGTTCCCCGCCGATGAACCTCATCGACGCCATGGTCGGTGCGAGCGAGGACGGCGGGGTGCGGCTCCGCAGCGGCGGCGCCACGTTCGAGCTCACCGGCGCCGAGCCGGGCCCGAGCTGGCCGACGATCCACCCGGTGGTCGCCGGGGTGCGCCCCGAGCACGTCTCGATCGTGGCCCCCGAGGAGGGCACGCCGGCCACCGTACGGCTCGTGGAGATGCTGGGCTCCGAGCACCTCATCCACCTCGACATCGACGGGCTGGCGATCCATCGGGCGGATCGCCCCGACGAGGTGACGACGCCGCACGAGCAGCGGCTGTTGGTGAAGATCCACGACGAGC
>CAYGLH010000028.1:18847-20128 GCA_964350535.1 uncultured Ilumatobacteraceae bacterium | reverse complement strand
CCTCAAGGCGCGCGTCCAGCTCCTGCGCGACCTGGGCATGGCCGTGGCGCCGATGAACGCGTTCCTCTTCCTGCAGGGTCTCGAGACGCTGAGCCTGCGGATGGAGCGTCACTTCTCCAACGCGCAACGTGTCTCCGAGTACCTCGACGCCCACGACCAGGTCGAGGTGGTGCGCTACGCCGGGCTGCCGTCCAGCCCGTGGCACGAGCGAGCGACGAAGTACGGCGGCGGCAAGGGCTACGGCTCGGTGCTCGCCTTCGAGATCGCCGGCGGGCACGAGGCCGGGAAGAAGTTCGTCGAGGGCCTGCAGTTGCACAGCCACGTCGCCAACATCGGCGACGCCCGCAGCTTGGTGATCCACCCGGCGAGCACCACCCACAGCCAGCTGACGCCCGAGGAGCAGGCGGCGTCCGACGTCACCCCCGGGCTCGTCCGGCTCAGCGTCGGCCTGGAGACGATCGACGACATCCTCGCCGACCTCGACGCCGGGTTCGCCGCCGCCAAGGCCTGAGACCCAGCTCCCGAGCTCCGCTCCCTCAGTCCTCCTCGCGGAGGTCGCGCAGGAAGCTCTCGAACTCGTCGCCGAGGTCGTCGGCCGAGGGGATCGCCGCCTCGGCGCGCCGGTCGAACTCGGACTCGAGCATCCGCACGTACATCTTCAGCTGCTCGTCGTCGGCGACGATCTCGTCGTGGATCTCACGCCACCGGTCGACCTGATCGCTCATGTCGATCGTGGTCGGCACGTCGAGCACGTGGCTGAGGTGGCGGATCAGCGCCGCCGACGAGTTCGGGTGTTCGGCGTTGACCAGGTAGTGCGGGATGCCGACGCGCAGCGAGATCGCCGGGATGCGCCGCGCCTCGAGCTCGGCCTGGAGCACGCCGACCACACCCGTGACCCCCTGGTAGGAGGGGGCCACCAGGCCGAGCCGCCGGGCGAGCGCCTCGTCGGCCGTGCTGCCCGTGACGGGTGGGATGCGGGTGTGGGGGAGCGCCTCTGCGCCCGAGCCGACGGTGACCACCGCCTCGCAGCGCAGCGCCGTGGCCACCTCGATGATCGCCTCGACGTATGTGCGCCAATTGAGGTGTGGCTCGACCCCGATCAACCCGACCGTGTCGCGATAGCCGTGCCCGCGCTGCACGATCACCTCGTTCGCCGGCCACTCGATGGAGCGGATGTCGTCGTCGACGACGACATGCGGACGCTGCTGGGTGAAGTCGTAGAACGGGTCGGGTTCGATCTCGCCGACCGTGATCGCGTCGTCGTCCGAGACGAACGCGTTG
>CAYGLH010000028.1:11735-18837 GCA_964350535.1 uncultured Ilumatobacteraceae bacterium | reverse complement strand
GGGTAGCCGCGCCCTCCAAGTCGAACCAGCCCTCGAGCGCCACGAGCATCACCGGGCGGTCGAGTGGGCCGATCGCGTCGGCGTCGAAGTCGAGGACCTCGTCGGTGGTCATCGACGGCAGTCTGCCAGGCGCTGCATCGATCGCCATCCACCGCACACCACACGTAGCCCGCAGCGGCGACGCATCAGTGGTGCGGACGGAACCCGATCGGCAGCGTCGTCTGGGCGCGCAGGAAGTAGTTCGGCGCGATGGAGCGTGCGCCGTCGTCGAGGAACCACATCTCCTCGACCCGCTCGACCCACGCGGTGAAGCCGAACTTGAGCTCGCGTCGGGCGAGCGGCGCGCCCAGGCAATAGTGCGTGCCGAACCCGAACGACAGGTGCTTCTTGGCGTCGTCGCGCTCCAGCGAGAACCGTGCCGGCGCATCGAACACCCGGTCGTCACGGTTCGCCGCCGAGTACCCGACGATCACGAGCGCGCCGGCGGGGATCGTGACGCCATGGAGCTCGACGTCGACCGCCGTGTGGCGCATCAGCCGCTGTACCGGCGACTCCAGCCGCAGCACCTCCTCGACGAGGACCGGGACGTAGCGCCCGGGGTCGGCGCGCAGGAGCTCCCACTGGTCCGGGTGCTCGATGAGCAGACGGATGCCCGCAGACAGGGCGTTGGTCGTCGTCTCGGAGCCGCCGACGAACGTGTCGGCCATCATCTCCGCGTGGAGCTCCTCGTCGGTCAGGCAGCGGCCCCACTCGGGGATCTCGGTGTTGACCAGGTCGGAGAGCAGCGTGTCGTCGGGCGATGCGCGCAGCCGCTCGAAGATCGGCTGGAAGTAGTGCTGTGCCTCGATCTCCATCTCGACCGACCAGCGCAGTTGCTCCGGCGAGAGCATGAGCCCGAGCCGTTGGACCCACGCGTCGGTCCACCCCTTGATCCGCCAGATGTCCTTCGGGTCGGCGCCCATCTGCTCGCCGATCACGACGAGCGGGAGTGGCACGGCGAACGACGGGACGACGTCGCAGCTCCCGTCATCGACGAACGCGTCGATCAGGTCGTGGGCCAGTCGTTCGATGCGCGGCTCGATCATCGCCAGCCGCTTCGGCCGGAAGGCGTGATCGAACAGGGCGCGCATCTGGCGGTGCTCGGGGTCGTCGCGTCCCGCCAGCGTCGTCCCCGGCACCCAGCCGTCGCGCTCGTACAGGTCCAGGTGCGGCCGTGGGCGTGTCGGCGGTCCACTGAGGAATCGTTCGGCGTCGTGCAACACCATTCGCACGTCCTCGTGGCGCGTCACCACGTAGCCGCGCAGCCGCGGGTCGAACCACACGGGCGCCTCGTCGCGCATCGTGCGGTACGCGTGGTACGGGCAGTCGTTGATCTGCGGATCGAAGAAGTCGACCTCGTCGAGGGCCATCGGCGCGTCGACCTCGGGGCCGGCGCCGTGTTCCGCAGGTCCGTCGCTCATCGCGGGAGGTGCGCGCCGCGCCCGGCGATGATGGGCAGGTCGAGGAACGTCTGCACACCTGGCTCGGCGTCGAGCAGAGCGGGGATGGCGTTGATCGCGTGAGCCGCCGTCGAACCGAGCACGTCCCGATTCCAGCGGTGTCCGAGCTCGAGCCGCATCTCGGGCTCGCCGTCGATCTGCAGCGACCAGTCGCCCTCCGGCCACCCGGGCGCGGCGTCGCGGTGCATCCGCCACACGGTTTCCTGCTCGACGAGCGGCCGGCCGTCGAGTTCGGCGCTCCACCGGTAGCGCTGACCTGCGACCGTGCCGGGGTCGATGGGTCCGGCCGCGGTGTGCAGCGGCTCGTCGGTCAGCCAGTGCTCGGACGTGGACGTCGTGGTGACGTCGAGCGCTCCCAAGCCGGCGGCGACCATCTCCACCGCTTCGGTGAACAGCCCGTCGAGCCAGCGTCGATGTCGCGTCGACCGCGCCTCGAACACGTCGGGTGTCGTGCCGAAGTTCATCATCCCGAACATGATCTCCGGCGACGGGTAGTGCTGGAAGTTGCTGATCTCCTGGACGCGGATGCGGTCGATGCGCAACGACAGCCCGGACAACAGCAGCGGCAACAGGTCGCCGAACCAACCCGGGTTGGCGCCGGTGCCGTGGAAGCACGACGACCCGGCGGCGCACGCCGTGGTCAGTCGGGTCATCACCTCCTGGCCGTACACCTGCGGGTACATGTACCCGACCGTGGTCACGACGTGCGTCCCTGCTGCGAGGAGCTGACAGAAGTGGCGGAGGTCGGCGTCGGGGTCGTCGCCGTACACCGCCGACGGCAGCGGCGTGTGCACCACGACATCGGCCTGAAGCGCGACGATCGCGTCGAGGTCGCCGGTGGCGGGCACCCCGAGCGGGCCGATCCCGGCGAGGTCGCCGGCGTCGCGCCCGACCTTGTCGGGCGAGGTGACGAAGAGCCCCACGAGCTCCATGTCGGGTCGACGCGCCACCGTGCGGATGGCGTGCTGCCCCACGTTGCCGCTGCCCCATTGCACCACTCGGATCCCCACGGGAGCAGATACTAAACGATCATTAAGTTCCGGTCGGAGGTGGCTACAGCCCGCTGATTAGCGTGACGACATGGCAACGATCCTGGCGCACATCCGGGTCACTCCGGGCTCGGAGGCGACGTTCGAGGCGATCGCACGCGACCTCTACGCGGCCAGTCACGAGGGCGAGCCCGGGCTCCGGCGGTACGAGTACTGGCGCGGGGCGGAGGATCGGACGTACTACACCCTGCTCGCCTTCGACGACCACCGCTCCTTCATCACGCACCAGACGAGTCCGCATCACGAAGCGGCGTCGCCCCAGTTGCGCGACGTGATCGAGTCGATCGACCTCGAGTTCGTCGATCCCGTCGCCGGGGCCTCACCGCTGCCGCCGACCGAGCACCAGGCCGCACCCGACGATGCCGACGATCTGACCGCCCGCTACACCGAGCTCTTCGCGGCGCGCCTGGCGGCGTGGTGGGGCGAGCTGCGGTGACCGGCGGCGGGCGGTGCCGCGATCGCGTCGCGATCGTCACCGGAGCTGCCGGCGGCATCGGGACGGCGGTCGCCCACCGTCTGATGGCCGAGGGCGCTGTCGTGGTGCTCACCGATCGGCGGGCGGAGGTCGAGGCGGTCGCCGCGTCGTGCGATGCGGTCGCCGTCGTCGGCGACGCGAGCGATCCCGACACCGTCCGACGGGTCGTCGAACGCGCCTGCGCCGAACACGGCGCCGTCGACCTCCTCGTGAACAACGCCGGACTCGCCCGCCCGACCGGCACCCGCGACCCGTGGGAGCGCGCCGACGCCGACTTCGACGAGATCATCGGCGCCAACCTCAAGACTGCGTTCCTGTTCGGCCGGGCCGTCGCCCCGATGATGGCCGAACGCGGTGGCGGCGACATCGTCAACGTCTCGACCGATCACGTGACGCCGCCGCCGACCGCCGACCGCTACCACGGCCACGGGATGATGGACCTCTACAACGCCGCCAAGTGGGGCCTCAACGGCCTGCTGCTCGACTGGGCGCGCTCGCTGCGGCGCGCCGGCGTGCGGGTCAACAACATCTGTCCGGGTGCGGTCGACACGCCGATGCTGCGCGACTTCCTCGGTCGCGACCCCGACGAGGCGGAGCTCGCCTCGTGGCGATCACCCGACGAGGTGGCCGACCTCGTCGTCGAGCTCGTCACGGCGACGGACGGCCGCACCGGCGACAACGTGGCGCTCTGGGCCCGCAGCTGATCAGGACCGCGTCACCATCGACGCAACGGCACGGTGCCTGCCCGCAGCTGATCAGGACAGCGCGGCCACCACGTGGTCGATGCAGGCGGTGAGGGCCACGATGTCGCTCGGGTCGATCGCCGGGAACATCCCGATGCGCAACTGGTTGCGTCCGAGCTTCCGATAGGCGTCGGTGTCGAGGATGCCGTGGGACCGCAGCACGGCGCACACCTCGTTGGCGTCGATGGCCTCGTCGAGATCGATCGTGCCGACCACGTTCGAGCGCTTGGCGGGATCGACCACGAACGGGGTCGCCCAGTCGCGCTCGTCGGCCCAGCCGTAGAGCATCCCCGCCGAGGTGGCGCTGCGCGTCGCCGCCCACGCGAGCCCGCCGTTGTCGAGCATCCACCGCAGTTGCGCGTCGAGCATGATCAGCGTGGCGACCGCCGGCGTGTTGTAGGTCTGGTTCTGGCGCGAGTTGTCGAGGGCGATGCCGAGGTCGATCGACGCCGGACGCCACCGGTCGGAGGCGGCGATCTCCTCGATCCTGGCGACCGCTGCGGGCGAACAGGCGGCGAGCCACAGCCCGCCGTCGGACGCGAAGCACTTCTGCGGGGCGAAGTAGTACACGTCGACCTGGGTCGGATCCCACAGCAGGCCGCCGGCGGCCGAGGTGGCGTCGACCAGCACGAGCGAGTCGTCGTCGGCGGTGCCGTCCGGCCGACGGAGGTCCATCGCCACACCGGTGGAGGTCTCGTTGTGCGTCAGGGCGTAGATGTCGGCGCCGTCCTCGGCGACCGCGACCGGGTGGTCGCCCGGAGCGGTCTCGACGACCGACGGCGTGCCCAGGTGCGGCGCCGCGTCGCAGGCCTGCGCGAACTTGGACGAGAACTCGCCGAACACGAGGTGCTGGCCGTGGTCGCGCACCAGCCCGAACGTGGCGGCATCCCAGAACACGGTGGTCCCTCCGTTGCCGAGCAGGATCTCCCAGTCGTCCGGGAGGCCGAACAGCGCCATGAGCTGATCGCGCACCGAGCCGACGAGGTTCTTCACGGGCGGCTTGCGGTGCGAGGTGCCGAGCAGCGTGTCGCGCCCGGCCACGATGGCGTCGACCTGCTCGTGGCGGACCTTCGACGGCCCGCAGCAGAAGCGCCCGTCGGCGGGCAGCAGATCGGCGGGGATGGCGATGTCGGCGGGGGGCGTGCTCACGGCTGCAAGCATGGCGCGCCGCCGGGCCGACCGCACAACCTGTTCCATCGGGGTCAGACCCCGATGGAACAGGTTTCCTCGTTGGGGGGAGTGGATCTGCGTGGCAGGCTTGGCGATCGTGAAGCGCACCTCCGAACGACTCGCCTCGATCGCCCCCTCCGCCACCCTCGCCGTCGACGGCAAGGCCAAGGCGATGAAGGCAGCCGGCGAGAACGTCATCGGGTTCGGGGCCGGTGAGCCCGACTTCCCGACGCCGGCACATATCGTCGACGCCGCCGTCGAGGCCTGTCGGGATCCGAAGAACCACCGCTACTCGCCGGCCGGCGGTCTACCCGAGCTGAAGGAGGCGATCGCCGCCAAGACGCTGCGCGACTCCGGCTTCGCGTGCGACGCCGGCCAGGTGCTGGTCACCAACGGCGGCAAGCACGCCGTGTACACCGCCTTCGCCGCCCTCCTCGATCCGGGCGACGAGGTGATCCTCCCCGCCCCCTACTGGACCACCTACCCGGAGGCGATCACGCTCGCCGGGGGTGTCCCTGTCGTGGTCGACACCGACCGTGAGAGCGGGTTCCAGGTCACCGTCGAGCAGCTCGACGCAGCGCGCACCGACCGCACCAAGGTCCTGCTGTTCGTCTCGCCCGACAACCCGTCCGGTGCGGTCTACCCGCCGGCGGCGGTCAAGGCGATCGGCGAGTGGGCCGTGGCCAACGGCGTGTGGGTGATCACCGACGAGATCTACGAGCACCTCATCTACGGCAGCAACGAGTTCTCCTCCATGCCGGTGCTGGTGCCCGACCTCGCCGACCAGTGCATCATCGTCAACGGCGTCGCCAAGACCTACGCCATGACCGGCTGGCGTGTCGGCTGGATGATCGGCCCGCAGGACGTGATCAAGGCATCCACCAACTTCCAGAGCCACGCCACCTCGAACGTCGCCAACGTCAGCCAGCGGGCGGCGCTCGCCGCCGTGTCCGGATCGCTCGACGCCGTCTACGAGATGCGCGAGGCGTTCACGCGACGGGCCAAGCTGATCCACGGCAAGCTCAACGCCATCGACGGTGTGTCGTGTCTCGAACCGCAGGGCGCGTTCTACGCCTACCCCGACCTGAGCGGGCTGCTCGGTCGCGACATCAACGGGTCGACGGCGTCCACCACGCTCGAGCTCGCCGATCTCGTGCTCGAGCAGGCGAAGGTGGCGTTCGTGCCCGGCGAGGCGTTCGGGCTCGGCGGCTACGCCCGGTTCTCGTTCGCGCTCGGCGACGACGACATCTCCGAGGGCATCGACCGGCTCGCGTCGCTGGTCAGCTGACGAGCGATCCGCTCGACGAGCACCACCACGACGAACCCGACGACGGCCAGCACGACCGGGACGACCACGGGATCGCTCGGCGCTGCCAGCGTGGTGGTCTCGACGCCGCCCGGCCACGGCCACAACACCCGTGTCGAACCCAGCATCAACCCGATCAGCCCGGCCATCACCCAGTGGTGGTAGTGCTCGAGCGACCAGCTGAGCAGGGTGGAGAACAGCGCCAGGCCGATCACGCAACCCAGCGCGAACACGGCGAGCATCGCCAGGTCGCGGTCGTTCACCGCGCCGAGCACCTCGGTGTACATGCCGAGGAGCACGAGGATGAACGAGCCGGAGATGCCGGGCAGGATCATCGCGCAGATGGCGATCGCGCCGGCGAAGAAGAACGCCCAGGCGGGTTCGGTCACGATCTCGGCGGCACTCTCGTCGACCGACGTCTCGGTGCGCAGTCCGAGCAAGAGGAACACGGCTGCCGCGGCGACGAGCATCAGCGCCAACGTGGGGACGTCGACCCGGTCGAGCAGTCGCCACGCGATCACGACGGCGCCCAGGACGAGGCCGAGGAACAGCCCGGCCATCTGGATCGGATGGTCCTCCATCAGCCCCTCGAGCAACGACGCCAGCGCAGCGACGGCGACGAGGAGCCCGACCAGCAGCGAGATCAGCCACGACCACTCGATGCGCCGCAACTCGGTCGTGGCGTCGGACCACCGGGCCGACACGAGTCGGCGGAGCGCCGCCGCGCCCGTGCGGATGTTGGCGATCAGCCGCTCGTAGATGCCGAGCACCAGGGCGACCGTGCCGCCCGACACGCCCGGCACGATGTCGGCCGCGCCCATCGCGAAGCCCCGGGCCAGTTGAGCGACGATCGTCGGCAG